>CAZTGN010000012.1:0-1512 GCA_964613275.1 uncultured Conexibacter sp.
GTGGCGAATCGCGTTCTCGAGCAGGTTGAGGGCCAACCGGTGAAGCTCGTCCGGGTTGCCGACGACCGGCGCGTCACCGTCGAGGTCGGCCCTGAGCCGGTGAGCGTCGGCGACCGGCGCGACCTCCTCGAGCGCCTCGGCGGCGATCCGTGCCAGGTCGCACTCGACGTGACCGCCGAGCCGGCCGGCGTCGGCGCGGGCGAGCAGCAGCAGGTCGCCGACGAGCCGGTTCATCCGCTTCGAGCTCCGCAGCGCCGACCCCACCGCCGCGGCCTCGTTCGGGTCGGCTTCGGGGGCCGCCGCGAGCGACTGCTCGAGCAGCTCGAGGTTGGCGAGGATGCTGGTCAGCGGCGTCCGCAGCTCGTGCGAGGCGTCGGCGACGAACTCGCGCTGGCGCTTCATCGCGCCCTCCGTCTCGGACCGGGCCGCATCGAGCTCGCGCAGCATCTGGTCGAGGGTCCGGGCCAGCTCGGCGACCTCGTCGTCGCTCTGCGGCTCGGGGATGCGTCGCGACGGGTCGCGGGTCGTCGCGATGTCACGGGCGGCGGCGGTCAGGTTCGCGATCGGCCTCATCGCCCGGTTGGCGACAGCCATCCCGGCGAGGCCGGCGAGCAACGTCCCGACGATGACGCCGGCGCCGAGGAACAGCCAGAGGCGGCCGATCGTCTCGTCGACCGCCGACTCCGGCCGCGCGTACTGCAGGTAGCTGGGGATCGGGGTCGCTCCGATCGGGGTCGGGGTCGTCGAGAAGATCTGGGCGGTTGCGACCTGATACGACCCCGCGGCGACGACGTGGTCGGTGTCCGGCGGGCTGAAGGGAACCACGGCCGACGACGCGCGATCGACCTGGCCGTCGCCGCTGACGATCCTGATCTCGGCATCGTTGGCGAGCGGGCCGATCGCGTTGAGGCTTCCCGATATCGGCTGGCCGACGGCGTTGAGGCCGATCGCGTTCGCCAGGGTCGCCGCGTTGCCGCTGAGCTCGCGCTCGAAGTCGGCATGGAGCCGGTCGGCGACGAACCGGCCGACGACGGCGGCGAAGACGATCAGGATGACGGCCGTCAGCGTCGCCGAGACGATCGCGATCCTGATCCGGACCGGTAGCCGTCGCGACCGGGCGTAGAGGCGCTTCAGGCCCGCGAGCGGGTTCATCGGCTCACGCTCTGACCACGTATCCCGCACCTCGCTTGGTGTGCAGGATCCGCTCCTCTCCTCCCGCTTCGAGCTTGCGCCTGAGGTTGCTGATGAAGACGTCGATCGTGTTCGTCAGCGATGTCGGGTCGTAGCCCCAGACCTCCTCGAGCAGCTGCTCCCGGGAGATCACGAGACGCTCGTTGCGCATCAGGAACTCGAGCAGCTCGAACTCGCGGTTGGTGAGCTCGACCAGGCGGTCCCCGCGTGTCACCTCGCGCGTCCCCGGGTTGAGAACGAGATCGCCGACGGCCAGCGAGGCGGTGCCGCGCGGGGGGCGGCGCCGCAGCAGCGACCTGATCCGCGCCAGCAGCTCGGCGC
>CAZTGN010000012.1:1522-5948 GCA_964613275.1 uncultured Conexibacter sp.
GCTCGAAGGGCTTGACGAGGTAGTCGTCGGCGCCGGCGTCGAGCCCCTCGACCCGGTCGTGGGTGTCGGTGCGCGCCGTCAGGATCAGGATCGGGACGTCGCCACCGGCGCGGAGCCGGCGGCAGACCTCGACGCCGTCGAGCTTCGGCAGCCCGAGGTCGAGGACGACGAGGTCGGGGACGAACTCGGACGCCAGCGCCAGCGCCTGCTCGCCGTCGCCGGCGCTGCGCACCTCGTGTCCCTCCTGGCGCAGCGATCGGCGCAGGACGTCGGCGATGTCCTCGTCGTCCTCGACGACGAGGACCCGCCCCGTCAGCGTGTCGGCATCGGTCACCGCACCGATTCTAAAGAGGCCCGGCCGCGGCTCCGCCGCCGGCCAGCGTCCGCGCAGGGGACCGGAACGTGGCGTCGAAGGGGTCGAGCGGATGCCAATCAAGCCACTCCCGCGATCGAAGCCGCGCGGTGGAAAGCCCTCCTCGCGAAGGGGCGGGGCGACCGCGCGCAGGCTCCGCGTGCTCCCGGCCGAGCTCGAGCAGCGGCACCTCGACCTGATCGGGCTCGGCCTGCTCGCGGCCGCGCTCTACCTCGGGTTCGTGCTCTACGCCGGCTGGGACGGCGGCCTCGGCGGTGCCGGCCTCGAGGTGGCGCTGACCTGGACCGGCGGAGCCGTCGCCTACGCGGTGCCGATGCTGCTCGCCGGCTGCGGTCTCGCGCTCGTCGTCAGGCCGCTGCTCCGCTTCCCGGGGGCGATCAACGCCGGGGCGATCCTCCTCGTCGCCGGGCTGCTGCTCGCGTTCGCAGCCGGCACGGCCGGACTCGGGCCGGACGAGCCCGTCCGCGGCCAGCTCTTCGACCCCGACTTCTTCACCGCGCACGGCGGGGCCCTCGGCGAGGCCCTGTACTGGGCGGCGACGACGCTCTTTCAGACGGTCGGCGCCCACATCATCGCGTTCCTGCTGATCGCGAGCGGCGTCCTCCTGCTCAGCGGCCGGCCGTTGATCGGGCTGATCGGAAGCGGCGCCGAAGCCGCCGGCAGGGCCCGGCACGCGACCGGCGAGATGGCGCGCGCCGTCCGCGCTCGGCGCCGGGGCCCGCGCGCGGGCGACGGCTGGACGACCGCGCACTACCCGGAGGCCGGCGCCGAAGACGACGACGCGGCGCTGACGATGCCGCTCGCGGACGAAGCCGAGACCGGCGAGCTCGAGCCGCTCGCCGTGGCGCCCGCAGACGCCGATCCCGAGATCGACCGGGAGGAGGTCGACGACGACCCCGCCGATCCACCCGTCCCCGTCCCGCAGGCCGAGGCCGCCGAGCCGGCGGGCGAGTCGGAGATCGAGATCACCCGGACGCCGCTGGGGGCCAGGCGCGGCGGCGTCACCGAGTCGGAGGAGCGCGACTACCGGATGCCGCAGGCCAAGCTGCTGCGGCGCGGCGGCGACGGGCGCGATCGCGGCCCCGACCGGCGCGAGATGGAGAAGACCGCCCGCGCCCTGCTCGAGGTGCTGAGCCATTTCAAGATCGAGGCGAAGCTGATCGGGACGGTGACCGGGCCGCACGTGAGCCGCTACGAGCTCCAGCTCGCACCGGGGACCAAGGTCGGCAAGATCGCCCAGCTCAAGGACGACCTCGCCTACGCCCTCGCCTCGACCGACATCCGCATCCTCGCGCCGATCCCCGGCAAGAAGGCGGTCGGGGTCGAGGTCCCGAACACGCGCCGGCGGATGGTCCGGCTCGGCGACATCTACCAGGGGCGTCCGGAGGACTCCTCCCCGCTGCTCGCCTGGCTCGGCAAGGACATCTCCGGGCACGCGGTCTCGATGGACCTGGCGAGGATGCCGCACGTGCTCGTGGCCGGCACGACCGGGTCCGGCAAGTCGGGGTCGGTCAACGCGATCCTCACGTCGATGCTCCTGCACGCGTCGCCGAACGAGCTGCGGCTGGTCCTCGTCGATCCGAAGCAGGTCGAGCTCAACCACTACGACTCGGTCCCGCACCTGCTCACGCCGGTCGTCACCAATGCCCGGGTCGCCGCCAACGTGCTCGAGAACCTGGTCGCCGAGATGGAGTCCCGCTACACGGTCATGGGCGAGGCCCGCGGCCGCAACCTCGAGGAGCTCAACCGGATCCGGACCCGCAAGGGCGAGGCGCCGCTGCCCCACATCCTCTGCGTGATCGACGAGCTCGCCGACCTGATGATGGTGGCGCCGGGGGAGGTCGAGGACTCGATCATCCGGCTCGCCCAGAAGTCGCGGGCCGTCGGCATCCACCTGCTGCTCGCCACCCAGCGGCCTTCGACCGACGTCATCACCGGGACGATCAAGGTCAACATCCCGGCCCGGATCGGGTTCGCCGTCGCCTCCCAGGTGGACTCGCGGGTGATCCTCGACCAGGGCGGGGCCGAGTCGCTGCTCGGTCAGGGCGACATGCTGTTCCGACCGGTCGGCTCATCGAAGCTGCAGCGCGTCCAGGGTGCCTTCGTGACCGAGGAGGAGATCGCGCGCATCGTCTCGTTCTGGTCCAGGCAGGGCACGCCCGACTTCGACCCGGAGCTGCTCGTCGAGAAGGCCGCGGTCGACGTCGACGGGGACGGCGGCGGCGAGTTCTCGCCCGACGAGGACGACCTGCTCGAGGACGCGATCAGGATCTGCGTCGAGACCGAGACCGCGTCGGTATCGATGATCCAGCGCCGGCTCCGGGTCGGCTACACGCGCGCCGGCCGCCTCATCGACATGCTCGAGCGCCGCGGCGTGATCTCCGGCTATGAGGGGTCGAAGCCCCGCCAGGTCCTGATCGGTGCCGCGGACGTCCCGCGGATCCTCGCCGGCGCCGACGGCGAGAGCCCCGCCGTCGAGACGGTCGGGAGCTGAGCTTCAGACGCGCCCCCGCGTCCGGTACCGGGGCCCCCGGCTCGCAATACTGGGCGGCCGATGAGCCGCTACGAGGAATCGCGCAACCCCGGGATCGGGGCGACGCTGAAGGACGCCCGCCGCCGCCTCGGCATGGACATCAAGGAGGCGGAGGAGCGGACGAAGATCCGCACCCGCTACCTGCGGGCGCTCGAGGCGGAGGACTGGGAGGTGCTGCCCGCGCCCGCGTACGTCCGGGGCTTTCTCCGCACCTACGGCCAGATCCTCGGGCTCGACGGCGGCGCCCTCGCCGATCGCTACCGTCGCAACTTCGAGGAGCCGGCCGCGGCGGCCGTCGCGCCGCCGGAGCCGGTGCTCCGCAACCGCGGCGGCTCCGGATCGCGGTCGCCGTCGCGAAGCGGCTGGATCGCGGCCATCGCCGTCGCGGCCCTCGTCGTGGTCGCGATCCTCGCCGTGATCGGGCTCACGGGCGGCGACGGGGATCCGGCGCCGATCAAGCAGGTCGACAAGCAGAGCCGCAAGGGCGGCGGCGGGGGAAAGCGGGAGGCGATCGACGTCCGGCTCGAGCCGCTGACGACCGTCCGCGTCTGCCTGGTCGGCGGCGGCGAGCCGCTGATCGACTCGCAGGTGCTCGTCGCCGGCGGGAGCGAGGAGTTCGACGGCGAGAAGCGCTACCGGCTCGACCTCGTCGGCGGCGGCACGGTCAGGCTGGCCGCGGGGGACGAGGAGAAGAAGCTCGAAGCGGACGACGACGTCAGCTTCGAGGCCGATGATGCCGGGATCCGGGAGATCGGATACGCCGGGCCGGAATGCCCGTGAGCGTCCGGGCGGGGATCGTCGTCACCGGGACCGAGGTCCTCTCCGGCCGCGTGACCGACCGCAACGGGCCCTGGGTCTCCGAGCGCCTCGGCGAGCTCGGCTGTGAGACCTCGCACATCATCTGCGTCGGCGACCGCCCCGACGATCTGCGCTCGGCGCTCGCGTTCCTGCGCGACGCCGGGGTCGACCTGATCCTCACGACGGGCGGCCTCGGGCCCACGGCGGACGACCTGACCGCCGAGATCGTCGCCGGCTTCGCGGGGCGCGAGCTCATCCTCGACGAGGCGATGGAGCGCCGGATCACCGAGATCGTCGCCGGCTTCGCCAAGCGCATGCGCTTCGATCCGGAGGGGCTCCGCGACGGGACCCGCAAGCAGGCGATGGTCCCCGCGGGCGCGATCGCCCTCGACCCCGCCGGCACGGCCCCGGGCCTCGTCGTCGAGATCGACGGGCCGGTGGTGATCGTGCTGCCGGGCCCGCCCCGGGAGCTGCAGGCGATGTGGCCCGCTGCACTGGCGGCGCCGCCGGTCGCCGCCGTCCTCGCCGACGTCGACGGCTACGCGATCGCGACGATGAAGATGTTCGGCGTCCCCGAGTCGACGCTGGCGAAGACGCTGCGCGAGATCGAGCGCTCGATCGATCTCGCGCCGTTGGAGATCACCACCAGCCTGCGCCGCGGCGCCGAGCACGAGATCGACGTGCGCTACCGCCAGGGCGAGGTCGGCCGCCGCGACTCGCGG
>CAZTGN010000012.1:5958-22066 GCA_964613275.1 uncultured Conexibacter sp.
ACGCGCTCGTCGCGGAGCTGCTCGTCGGCCGCTCGATCGCCGTCGCCGAGTCCTGTACCGGCGGCCTCCTGGCGGCACGCCTGAGCGCTCTGCCGGGAGCATCCGGCTATCTCAGGGGCGGCATCGTCTCCTACTCGAACGAGGCGAAGGTCGAGCTGCTCGGCGTGCCGGCGGCGCTGATCGAGCGCGAGGGCGCGGTCTCGCCGCGGGTGGCCGAGGCGATGGCGGCCGGGGCCCGCGAACGCCTCGGGGCGGACCTCGGCGTCGGCATCACCGGCATCGCCGGTCCCGGCGGCGGCACCGAGGCGAAGCCCGTCGGCTACGTCTGCATCTGCGTCCTCGATGGCGGGGGAAACCTGCTCGCCCGCGACCTCCAGCTTCCCGGCAGCCGCGACGACGTCCGTGACCGCTCCGTCAGCGTCGCCCTGCACATGATCAGGCGCCTGTTGATCGGCGAGGACCTGCCGGTCTGACCGTTGCCGGTGCGCACCGTCCCGCCACGCCACCTGGGTGATCCTGCCCACGCCATGCGTGGGTGAGATGCCCCACCTCCGGCGCCGGGAGCCCGGGTAGCGGATCACCGCCGGGAGACGGCCGGTCAGGCGCCGGGCCCCGCGTAGAGCTCGAGCATCCCCGCGAGCAGCGGCTCCGGGGCCTCCTCGGGCAGCCAGTGGCCGGCGTCGGGGACGACCACGAGGCCGAGGTTGGGGGCGTTGGCCTCGCACCCACGCTGCTGATCGGGGCGGATCACCGGATCGGCGACGCCGACGAACTGGACGCACGGCGTTCCCAGCACCCGGTCTGCGAAGGCGCCGGAGGCGAGCTCACGGAGCTCGCGGGTGAGGAACGTCCGGTAGAGCGCGACGCTCGCGGCGGCGCGATCGGGCTCGCCCCATTGCGAGACGAACTCGTCCATCTCCTCCTCGCTCCAGGTCCGGTCGGCGTCGACCGCGCTGGCTCGGAAGATCGCCCTCGTGAACGCGGGGACGCGCCGGACGACCTGGCCGCCGGCGAGCGGCGCCGCGATCACGGCCATGTAGGCGAGGCGGCGGAGCTGCTTCAGCGCCGCGGCGGCGCCGCGCTCGGGCTCGACCCAGGGGTGGCTCATCCCGGCCGCCGCGAAGTGCGAGACGCGCTCGGGATGGTCGAGGCAGACGAGGAAGCCGGTGAAGCCGCCCCAGTCGTGACCCGCGAGCCGGACGCGGTCGAGGTCGAGCGCGTCGAGCAGGCGCACCACGTCGGCCGCGAGGTCGGCCTTCAGGTAGCGGCCCGGCGGGGCGTCGGTCCAGCCGAAGCCGCGCAGATCCGGGCAGATCACCCGGTAGCGCTCGGCGAGCGGCCCGATCAGGCGCCGCCACGCGTACCAGTGCTGCGGCCAGCCATGCAGCAGGACGAGGGGGTCGGCGTCCGCGGGCCCGGCCGCGGCGACGTGCATGCGCAGGCCGCCCGCACGGACGAACGAGTGCTCGATCTCGACGCCGTGGACCTCGGGGAACGGCCGCGCCGCCGCCGGTGCCTGGCCGGACGGGGAGGTCAAGCCGGCCAGCCGTCGCTGTCGCGCAGGCCCGCGAATGCATCCTCCGTCGCGGCCCGCTCGCCGTAGGCCGGATCGGCCGCGATCGCCCGCCGGAGCGCGTCCAGCGCGCGGTCGTCCTCGCCGAGCCGCGCATGGCAGCAGGCGAGGCGGTACTGGAGGATGGCGGTCTCGAGCTGCTCGCCGCCCTCGCGAAGGAGGACCTCGGCGGCCGCGGACCAGTCTCCGCGCTGCATCGCCGGGCGGGCCAGGTAGATCGGCTCCCAGGGCAGGGGGTGGTAGGCGCGCCCCGGCCAGCCCCCGACGGCGAGGACGATCGTGTCGTCCTCGAGCGCGGTCCCGCGGCGACGGACCTCGGGATCGGCCACGTGGACGGCGGTGCCGGCCCCGACGTCGAGCTCGTCGCCGCCGACCAGCATCCGTGCGCGTCCCCGCAGGACGACGTAGAGCTCCTGCTGACCGGGCGATTCGACGTGGTCCTCGATGACCGTCTCGCCGGCGCGCTCGGCCCGGAACGCGTTGACCCCGAACGCTTCGATCCCGAGGGCGCGTCGAACCGGCACCCAGCCGAGCCCGTCGCCGAGCGCGACGACGTCGGCGGTGCCGATCTCCAGCAGCTCGAAATCGGAGCCCGTCTCACCCACGCGGACATGGTCCCAGACCCGGACGGCGGTGGCAGCGGCCGGCATGGCGGCGTCGCCTGCAGACCACGCCCGGGGCCGCGCGCCGAGGGGATGGTGAACGGCCGTGGGGGGCGCGGCCGGCTCGCATGTCGCCGCCTCGAGCCTCGCGCCGCGGCAACCGGGGGAGCACCCTGCGCGGGCCGTCGACACCTCACCGGCCCGCAGCGTCGCCGCGGCCGAGCACGTCGCGGCGGGGATCTTGCGCTCGCGACACCGAGCCGGCACATTCGCGCGCCATCCGCGCGGAGCGGTCCTCTAGCGTCGTCGCCATGGCGAGGGAGCGTGAGCCGCGGCAACCGGGGGATCGGGCGAGTCGGCCGCAGCGCGTGCGCGCCTTCATCGCACTGGCGCCGCCGCCGGCGACGATCGCGACGATCGCGGCCTGGCAGCAGCGGGCGCTCGGCGGCCGCGACGATCTCCGCGCGATCGCCCCCGGCGGTCTGCACCTGACCCTGGCGTTCCTGGGCGACCGCGACGAGGACGAGATCGGACGGGCGCAGGAGGCGTTGCTCGCGGCGATCGCCACGGCCACGGGGCCGCCGCCGGTCCCGGTTGCGATCGCCCCGGAGCCGATCGGGCTGCCGCGGCGCCGGCCCCGGGTCGTGGCCTTCGCAGCCGCCAGCCCGGGCGCGGTGGGCCTGCGGGAGGAGCTCGTCGCCCGGCTCGCGGCGGCAGGGCTGGCGCAGCCGGACCGGCGCCCCTTCCGCCCCCACCTGAGCGTGGCCCGGGTCCGCGGCGATCCCGCTGCCGGGCGGAGCCGGCGGGCCGTGGCGGGCCTGCCGTCGCTCGGTCCGGCGGGACATACGTTCGATGCCGTCCGGGTCTCGCTCTACCGTTCCCAACTCCGATCCCAGGGTGCCCGCTACAGCGCCCTGGCGGATGTCGACTTGCCGCGCAGCGGCTGATGAGGTGATTGAGAAGATGGCAGCAAGCAAGCCCACCCCGATCGAGGCCGGCGCCAAGGACGCGAAGGCCAAGGACGCGGCGCTGAAGGCGGCGGTGACCCAGATCGAGCGCGAGTTCGGCCAGGGCGCGGTGATGAAGCTGGGCAGCGGCTCGGCGATCGACGTCGAGGCGATCCCGACCGGAGCGCTCTCGCTCGACCTCGCGCTCGGCGTCGGCGGCGTCCCGAAGGGGCGGATCGTCGAGGTCTTCGGCCCCGAGTCCTCGGGCAAGACGACGCTGATCTACCACATCATCGCCCAGTGCCAGGCGCGCGGCGGGGTCTGCGCGTTCGTCGATGCCGAGCATGCGATCGACCCCGTCTACGCCCGTCGGATCGGCGTCGACACCGACGAGCTGCTCGTCTCCCAGCCCGACTACGGCGAGCAGGCGCTCGAGATCGTCGACGTGCTGACGCGCTCCGGCGCCGTCGACCTCGTCGCCATCGACTCGGTCGCGGCGCTGACGCCCCGGGTCGAGCTGGAAGGCCAGATGGGGGAGATCCAGGTCGGCCTGCAGGCGCGGCTGATGTCGCAGGCGCTGCGCAAGCTCGCCGGCAACCTCAACCGCGCCAAGACCGTCTGCCTTTTCACGAACCAGATCCGCGAGAAGATCGGCGTCAGCTTCGGCAGCCCGGAGACGCAGCCGGGCGGACGGGCGCTGAAGTTCTACTCCTCGCAGCGGCTCGACCTGCGCCGGATCGAGACCCTGAAGGAGGGCACGGAGGCGGTCGGCAACCGGGTTCGGGTCAAGGTCGTCAAGAACAAGGTCGCGCCGCCGTTCAAGCAGGCCGAGTTCGACGTCGAGTACGGCGTCGGGATCTCGAACGAGAGCTGTCTGCTCGACCTCGGCGTCGAGCACGACATCGTCACGAAGTCCGGCTCGTTCTTCTCCTACGGCGAGATGCGGCTCGGGCAGGGCAGGAACAACTCGAAGCAGTTCCTCGCCGACAACCCCGAGGTCGCCGACGAGATCGAAGGCAGGATCTACGCTGCGGTCGGTGTCGATCGACCGGCGGGGCCGGGGCCGATCGCCGCCACGGCCGGGTCGGTGCAGACCGAAGCGGAGGAAGGCGCCGAGGCTGCCTAGGCCGGGCCGCGTCGTGGGCTCGGACGACGGGGGGTTTGCGGAGGCGTTCGCCAAGGCCCTGGTCGCGCTCCGGCGCCGTGAGCGCACGGCGGCCGAGCTCCACGGCTGGCTGCGCGAGCGGGGGGTCGCGGGGGAGACCGCCGAGGAGGTGGTGGCGGAGCTGGTCGAGATCGGCGAGCTCGACGACGAGCGCTTCGCCTTCGCCTACGCCGCCGACAAGCGTGAGCTCGCGGGCTGGGGGACGCACCGGATCGCCGCCGCCCTGCGCGAGCGCGGGGTCGGGGACGCCCTCGCCGACCGCGCGGCCGAGGAACCCCGCGAGGACGAGCTCGGGCGCGCCGTCGAGCTGGTCCGCGGGAAGGGCGAGGACCTCGGGGACGACAAGGGTTGCGCCCGATCGTTGGCGCTGCTGACGAGGCGCGGCTACGAGCGCGAGCTCGCCTACGAGGCGGTGCGCAGGGCGCGGCGGGACGCCTCCGCGGCCGCCTGACCGCGGCCGCTGCCGGCCCCGACGCACTACCATCGGGCAACGGAGATGGAGCGGCGCGGCAGGAGAAAGCTCGCGAGCCGGAGTCGCCCCGGCGAACCGTCGCTGTCCGCCGCCTCACCCCCCGCCGCCGATGCCGATGCCGCCGCCGACGGCGACGACCTCCGTGCCCGTCGCGAGGAGATCGCCCGCCTGCAGGAGCGGGCCCTCCACGACGCCGAGGCGGCGCGGCTCAAGCTCGCCGACATCGAGAGGCGCGAGCGCTCGCTGGCCGATCGCGAGCGGAACTTCGAGGGGCAGGCGGAGGAGCTGAAGCGACAGAAGCAGGTCCAGCGCAAGGAGCTGGAGCGGCTCTCCGGGCTGACGGCGGCGCAGGCCAAGCAGATGCTGATCGCCGACGTCGAGCACGAGGCGCGCCGGCAGGCAGGGCGGGCGCTGCTCGAGATCGAGGAGGAGACGCGGCACGAGGCCGACCGCCGCGCCCGCAACCTGCTGTCGATCGCGATGGGACGGCTCGCCGGCACCCATGCCAGCGAGACCACGACGCGGCTGGTGGAGCTGCCGAGCGAGGAGATGAAGGGCCGGATCATCGGGCGCGAGGGCCGGAACATCCGCGCGATCGAGTCGCTCACCGGCGTCGACGTGATCATCGACGAGACGCCGAACGCGGTCGTCCTCTCGAGCTTCGACGGCGTCCGCCGCGAGGTGGCCAGGCTGATGCTCGAGCGCCTTATCGCCGACGGGCGGATCCAGCCCGGGACGATCGAGGAGGCGTACGGGAAGGCGCGCGAGGAGGTCGAGCGGACGATGGTCGCGGCCGGGGAGCGGGCCGGTCTCGAGGCCGGGGTGCACGGGATCGATCCGGAGCTCCTCGAGGTCCTCGGCAGGCTGCGCTTCCGCACGTCCTACGGCCAGAACGTGCTCGACCATCTCGTCGAGTCCTCCCAGATCGCCGCCACGATCGCAGCCGAGCTCGGCGCCTCGATCGAGACGGCGCGGCGGGCGGCCCTGCTGCACGACATCGGCAAGGCGGTGAGCCACGAGGTCGAGGGCTCCCATGCCGCCGTCGGCGCCTCGATGGCGCGCCGCATGGGGGAGAGCGAGGCCGTGGCCCACGCGATCGAGGCGCACCACAACGAGGTCGAGCCGAAGACCGTGGAAGCCGTCATCGTCCAGGTGGCCGACGCCGTCTCCGGCGCGCGGCCGGGCGCCCGCGGCGAGGCCCTCGAGCACTACGTGACCCGGCTTCGCGACCTCGAGGAGGTCGCCGGTCGACACCCCGGCGTCGAGAAGGTCCACGCGGTCCGGGCGGGGCGCGAGCTCCGCCTCCTCGTCGATCCCGGAGCCGTCGACGACGAGGAGGCCGCGGTGATCGCGCGCCGGGCCGCAAAGGCCATCGAGAAGGAGCTCGACTACCCCGGCCGGATCAAGGTCACGGTCGTCCGGGAGACCCGCGTGACCGCATTCGCCGAGTAGCGCTCGGCGACCCTCGCCGACTTGGCTGACCGATAGGATCGCCCGCGCATGGACGAGAGCCTCTTCTACATCGCCGGCGGCGCCCTGATCGCGGTCGCGCTGATCCTCTCCCTGGTCGGGATGCGGAGCGACCGCTTCCCGTCCGGAAACGTCCTCGCCGCGGGCCTGATCGTCGTCTTCCTGCTCGTGGCGGCAACCGCCGTCGGCGCCGTCGAGCTGGCCCAGCACGAAGCCGGAGAGCGACTCGCGGAGGCGAACGAGGCGGCGGATCAGACCGCGGCCGCCGAGGACGTCGCCGGACAGGACGCGGGCGATACCGGCGAGCCGGCACCCGCCGCCGGCAACGGCGGCCAGGGCAGCCCGGGCGGGGAGGGCGAGTCGAGCGGCTCGGCCGAAGAGGGCGGCAAGCTCTTCGTCGCCACCGGCTGCGGCAGCTGCCACACGATCGCCTCGCTCGGCTCCGACGCCCAGGGCACGATCGGGCCGAACCTCGACACGGTGCTCGCCGGCAAGGACGATGCCTTCATCGAGGAGTCGATCGTCAAGCCGAGCGCATCCGTCACGGAGGGATTCCCGGACGGCACGATGCCGGCCAACTACGGCACCGAGCTCTCGCAGCCGCAGATCGACGCGCTCGTCGCCTTCCTCTCGCAGTCGGCCGGCAGCTAGATCGACCGAACCCCGGGCGCGCGCCCGGGCCGGGGGTCGGCGATCGGGCCCGCGCCCGCGGCCCGCGCCGCTACCCTGCGCGCCATGGACGGCGGCGGCGACATGCCGAAACGGTTCCACGTGACCACCTTCGGCTGCCAGATGAACGAGCACGACTCGGAGCGGATGAAGGGGATGCTGGGCGCGCTCGGCTACGCCGAGGCCCCGAGCCGCGAGGACGCCGACCTGATCCTGTTCAACACCTGCTCGATCCGCGAGTCGGCGGACAGTCGCTTCACCGCCCACCTCGGCGAGGCGAAGCGCCGGAAGGCGGAGGACCCCGAGGTCGTCGTCGGCGTCGGCGGCTGCTGGGCGCAGTCGGTCAAGGAGGAGGTCTTCGAGCGCTTCCCGTTCGTCGACGTCGCCTTCGGCCCGGGCCAGATCCACAAGCTGGCCGAGTTCCTGACGAGCGACTCGTTGACCGCCCAGGGATTCTTCGAGCTCGAGGACTTCGCAGGCCACCTCCCGGCGTGCCGCGAGCGACCGTTTCAGGCCTGGGTGCAGATCTCGCAGGGCTGCAACTGCGTCTGCTCCTACTGCATCGTGCCCTCGACCAGGGGCCGGGAGATGAGCCGGCCCGCGCCCGAGCTGGTCGCCGAGGTCCGCGAGCTGGCCCGAGACGGGGTCAGGGAGGTGACCCTGCTCGGGCAGAACGTCAACAGCTACGGACGCGACCTCCGCGGCGGCGACCGCCGCAGCTTCGCCGGGCTCCTTCGCGAGATCGACGCGATCGGGGGCATCGAGCGGATCCGCTACACGAGCCCGCACCCGAAGGACATGAAGGAGGACGTGATCCGTGCCCACGCCGAGTGCCGGACCGTCTGCGAGCACATCCACCTGCCGCTGCAGTCGGGCTCGAGCTCGGTGCTGAAGGCGATGCGGCGCACCTATGACCGCTCCCGCTACCTGGACCGGGTGGCGCTGATCCGCGAGCACGTACCCGATGCGGCGCTGAGCACCGACATCATCGTCGGCTTCCCGGGCGAGACCGATGCGGACTTCGAGGAGACGCTCGAGGTCGTCGACGAGGTGGGCTACGACGGCGCCTTCACCTTCGTCTTCAGCCCGCGGCGGGGGACCGAGGCCGCGCAGCTCGACGGCGCGGTGCCGCACCCGGTGAAGCGGGAGCGGATGGGGAGGCTGGTCGAGCTCGTTCAGCGGCGGGCCCGCGAGCGCGCCCAGCGGTTCGTCGGCCGCACGGTCGAGGTCCTCGTCGAGGGCCCGAGCCGGACCGACCCGAGCCGGCTGCGCGGGCGCGCGCGCCACAACAAGACCGTGAACTTCGACGGCACGGCCGGCCCGGGCGATCTCGTCGAGGTCGAGATCAGCGACGCCACCTCGCAGACCCTGCTCGGCCACGAGGTCCTGCTCTCTCGCGTCGGCTGAGCGCCGTGGCCGTCATCGCGATCTTCGGCCCGACCGCGGTCGGCAAGACGGCCGTGGCGATCGAGCTCGCCGATCTGCTCCGCGACCGCCGCGAGCGTCCCGTCGCCGTCTCCTGCGACGCGATCCAGGTCTATCGCGGCCTCGAGGTCCTCAGCGGCGCCCCCGGAGATGCCGAGCGGGAGCGCCTCGAGCACCGCCTCGTCGGCATCGCCCCGGTCACCGAGGAGTTCAGCGCCGGCCGCTTCGCCGCGCTCGCACGAGCCGAGATCGACGACCTGCTCGCAACCGGGCGGACGCCGATCGTCGTCGGCGGCACCGGCCTGTACATGCGGGCGGCGCTGGCCGAGCTGGACCTGCGCCCGCCGGTCCCGGCGATCGTCCGTGCCGGGGTCGAAGCGCTCGTCGCCGAGCGCGGACCGGCTGCCGCCCATGCCGAGCTCGACCCGGACGTCGCCGCCCGGATCCACCCCAACGACCGCAAGCGGGTCGCCCGCGCGCTGGAGCTGCAGCGGGTCGGGACCGACCCGCCCGAACGCGGCACGCAGCTGTGGACCGCACGCCTGCGCCATCCCACCGTGCTCGCCGGGATCGTCGCCGATCGCGCCGAGCTCGGCGAGCGGATCGATCGCCGCGTCGATGCGATGGTCGCCGCAGGGGCGGCCGATGAGGCCCGCGCGGCTCTCGCCGCCGGCGCATCCCGCACCGCTCGGGCCGCGCTCGGCTTCGCGGAGCTCCTCGCCGGCGACGCCGAGGCCGTGACGGCCGCGCACCGCCGCTACGCGCGCCGGCAGATGACCTGGATGCGGAAGATGGACGGAGTCGAGACCGTCGACCGCCACGGCCTCGACGACGGAGAGGTGGCTGGGCGGCTCCTGGCGCTTGTCGACCGCGTCGAGCGCTCGCGGGCGCCGCGTTAGGCGGCGGTGCCGCCGCCGTCGGGCGCGGAGCCGTTCGGCGCAACCCCGTCGGGAAGGGCGCCGCGGTCGGACATGACGTGATCGATGAGGCCGTACTCGCGCGCCTCCTCGGGGGTGAAGAACCGGTCGCGCTCCATGTCCTCGTGGATCCGCTCGACGGTCTGCCCGGT
Source organism: uncultured Conexibacter sp. (assembly GCA_964613275.1). Lineage (GTDB taxonomy): Bacteria > Actinomycetota > Thermoleophilia > Solirubrobacterales > 70-9 > RHKX01. The sequence continues at coordinate 15,351 of CAZTGN010000012.1, forward strand.
GTTCTCGGCGTAGATCTCCTCGACCCGTCGACGCAGCGCCAGCGTCTCGCGGGCGTGGATCTCGATGTCGGTCGATTGGCCCTCGAAGCCGCCCGAGGGCTGGTGGTTGAGGATCCGCGAGTTCGGCAGCGCCATCCGCTTGCCGCGCGCGCCTCCGGCGAGGACCAGGGAGCCCATCGACATCGCGATCCCGAAGCAGATCGTCTGCACGTCGCAGCGGACGAACTGCATCGTGTCGTAGATCGCCAGCCCCGAGTAGACGATGCCGCCCGGCGAGTTGATGTACAGCGAGATGTCCTTGTCGGGGTCCTCGGACTCGAGGTGGAGGAGCTGGGCGACGATCAGGTTCGAGGCCTGGTCGTCGATCTCGGTGCCCAACACCACGATCCGCTCCGACAACAGGCGCGAGTAGATGTCGTAGGAGCGCTCGCCGCGCGAGGACTGCTCGATGACGGTCGGCACCATCGGCATCTGCGTGGACCTCCTGTCGGCGTCGGGGACGTCTGCCGCAGGAAGGCTAGACGATCGGCCTCGGGGTCCCGGGAGCCTCGGGGCCGCCTGATCGGCGGCATACTCTGCGCCGATGCGGTTCGCGAAGTGGCAGGCGCTCGGCAACGACTACATCGTGCTCGAGGCGGAGGAGGTGCCGTTCGAGCTGACCGGCGGGCGCGTGCGGGCGCTCTGCGAGCCGCACCTCGGGATCGGCTCCGACGGCGTCCTGCTGCTCAGTCGTCCGCTCGAACCGGACACCCACGTCGCCGAGCTTCGAATCTTCAACCCGGACGGCTCGGAGGCCGAGCTGTCCGGCAACGGCGTGCGCGAGGCGGTGCTGTACCTGCGCGCCGCCGGCTGGACCGACCGCGACGAGTTCACGATCCTGACCGCCGCGGGCGAGATCACGCCGACGCTGACCGGGCCGGATACCGCCCGCGTCGCCATGGGGCGGGCCCGGACGAGCTCGGCCGACTACCCGGGCGGGGAACCGGACGGCGTCGGCCGAATCGGCGTCGGCGCCGTCGAGCGCGAGTTCCAGCACGTCTCGATCGGCAACCCGCAGTGCGCGATCGAGGTGCCCGACGGCCTCGAGGAGCTCGACCTCGCGGCGATCGGCCCGGCGATCGAGCGAGCGCCGATCTTCCCCAATCGAACGAACGTCAGCTTCTGGCGCCGCGAGGGCGCCGGGGTCCGCGCCCGGATCTTCGAGCGCGGGGTGGGGGAGACGCTCTCCTCGGGCACCGGTGCGACCGGCGCCGCCGTCGCGGCGTACCTGGGCGGCGCCGCAAGCCCGGTCACGGTCGTCCTCGACGGGGGCGAGCTCGAGGTCGAGATCGGGTCGGGCCTGGAGATCCATCTCACCGGCTCCGCGGAGCCGGTCTTCGGCGGCGAGCTCGCGGCGCCGCTGATCGCGCGGCTGGCCGCCGGCAGCGGCACGGGCCCACCTGGAGGCGGCTGAGCGCAACCGGTCAGCGCTCTCAGGTGATACGTTTCGCGCGAGCCTCGGGAGGGCACACGGAGGAGGCGAGATGAACAGGGGATTCGGGATCGGGCTGCGGGCGGCCGACAACCCGAGGGCGGCAGGCACCGCAACCGGGCCGCCCCGCGTTCCGGTGATCGCCGCAGCCTCGCTGCTCGCGGCTTCGATCGCCTTCTCGATGCTCACCGCCGGGCCGGCCTCGGGAGGGGAGGGGCCGCCGGGGCCGGGGGTCTGGGTGCAAAACACCGACAGCTACATCGACGTCTTCCAGGCCTTGAACTCGTCCGACACGGTCGAGAACCACAAGAGCGGCGACGACTTCGTCAGGTTCTCGGAGGCGCTCAGCCCGGAGACGTTCTCGGGCGTCGAGGGGACGGCAGACGCGTTCGCCTCGCAGGCCTCGACGGTGGTCACCCCGTCCTTCACGCCGCCCTTCGACGCCGAGGGGATCGCCACATCGGGGCGGCTCCACATCGAGACCCACAAGAACGACAACGGCGCCCCCGGGGTGCCGGTGGCGTACGCGACCGGCGATTTCGACGCGGGCTTCACGTCCACGGAGGCGGTCCCGATCGAGCTCGCCGGCGCCCTGCGGGCCGCCAACACCGATGCCGGCGACTGCACCTACGTCACCGTCGAGTTCTACGACGGCACCACCGTGCGAACGTTCGAGGCCGCCGCCGGCGGCGCCTGCACGCCCGGGATCGACCAGCGGCAGGGCTTCCAGGTCAACGAGGTGCTGCCCGCGGGCGCCGATGGCGAGATCGAGGTCGAGTACGGCACCTCGATGTCCGCCGAGGATCCGGGCTCGACCGAGTCCGCGAGCGCCGCCGTGGAGGTGACGCTCAGCTTCTACCCGCCGGACACCCGGATCACCAGCGCCAGGGTCAGGTCCCGAAGCGGCAAGGCGAGCTTCAAGTTCAAGGCGGAGGGGAACGCCAAGCGCATGCAGTGCGCGCTGACCCGCAAGGGCAAGAAGCCCCGCTTCCGCGGCTGCCGCTCGCCGAAGAAGTACCGTGGCCTGAAGCCCGGCCGCTACAAGTTCCAGGTGCGCGCCGTCGGCCCGGTCGCGCCCGAGGCGACGCCGGCCAAGAAGGCGTTCCGGATCCGGTAGCGCCGCCCCCGCGCGGCCGCCCGACCGTCGCGGGCGCCGGCCGCGCTGCTCGTCCGCGGATCGGGTCGCCGGAGGCGGTGATCCGCGGGCCGCACCGCCGCGTCGAGGCCGGAGCGCTGCTCGTTCGCGGCGGGTCCGTCACCCGCGGCCGCTCGACAGATAGCCTCCCTCGCCGACCGGCAGCGACCGCGGAAGGAAGACGACGAGCTTGGCCCTGACCGACCCATCGAAGCGCCTCGGGGCGATCCCTCCCTACATGTTCGCCGAGCTCGAGCGCAAGGTGGCCGACAAGCGGGCGGCGGGGGCCGACGTGATCAGCCTCGGGATCGGCGACCCCGACATGCCGACCTTCCCGCACATCGTCGCGGCGATGCAGGCCGCGGTCGCCGATCCCGGCACCCACCGCTACCCGTCGAACCGCGGGCGCGCCGAGCTTCGGGAGGCGTTCGCGCGCTTCTACGACCGGCGCTTCGGCGTCGCGATCGACCCCGGGGCGGAGGTGATCCCGGCGATCGGGGCGAAGGAGTGCATCTACAACCTCTGCTTCGCCTTCCTCGACCCCGGCGACGTCGCCCTCGCCTCCGACCCGGGCTACCCGGTCTACACCGGCGGCCCCGTCCTGGCCGGCGCCGAGGTCGAGGCCCTGCCGCTTCTCCCCGATCTCGGCTTCGCCCCCGACCTCGACGCGATCGACCCGGCGGCGCTCGAGCGGGCGCGCCTGATCTTCCTCAACTACCCGAACAACCCGACCGGCGCGGTCGTGCCCGAGGGCCTGTTCGAGCGGGTGGTTGCGCTCGCTCGCGAGCACGAGATCCTCGTCGTCCACGACAACGCCTACTCGGAGACGACCTACGACGGCTACGTGGCGCCGAGCTTCCTCGCGACGCCGGGGGCCGGCGAGGTCGGCGTCGAGGTCTTCAGCCTCTCGAAGGGCTACAACATGACCGGCTGGCGCTGCGCGGCGATCCTCGGCAACGCCGACGCGATCTCCACCTACTGGCGGCTCAAGACCAACGTCGACTCGGGGCTCTTCGAGGCCGTCCAGCTCGCCGCCGCCGCGGCGCTCGACGGCCCGGCCGAGCCGCTGGCGGAGATGAACGCGATCTACGCCCGCCGCCGCGACCTCGTCGTCGCCGCGCTGCGCGAGATCGGCGTCGCGGTCGAGCCGCCGAAGGGGACGATCTACGTCTGGGCGCCGGTTCCGGACGGGTACACCTCGACCTCGTTCTGCGAGCACGTCCTCGATCAGGCCGCCGTCGTGATCTCGCCGGGGTCGATGTACGGGCCGAGCGGCGAAGGCTTCTTCCGGATCTCGCTGACGACCCCCGACGGGCAGCTCGCCGAGGCGGTGGAGCGCCTGCGCGAGCATCTGGGCTGAGGCGATGAACGCGTCACCGATCCGCTATGTCCGCAGCGAGGGCGGCGTCCACATCGCCTACCGGACGGTCGGGGCGGGCGCCCGCGACTACCTGATCGTCCTGCCGACGCTCGGCACCGTAGAGATGCTCACCGAGCCTCCGGCGAAGCGGATGCTGACCGGATACGGGAAGCACTCGCGGGTCATCTCCTTCGACCGCCGCGGAGGCGGCCTGTCGGACCCGATCCCGACCGCGGCGACGCTGGAGGAGCAGATGGCCGACGTGATCGCGGTCCTCGACGCCTGCAGCTCCGACCGGGTCGTCGTCGAGGCGCAGGCGGAGGCCGCGATGCTGGCGGTCGTCTTCGCCGCCACCCACCCGGAGCGGGTCAGCCACCTCGTCCTCCTGCACCCGATGGCGAGGATGATCAGGGCCCCCGGCTACGACGCCGGCTGGCCGGACGAGGAGACCCGTGATCGCGAGTTCGTCCAGACGCTGATCGCCCGCTGGGGGACGGGGGAGAACGCCGCGCTCGCCTGCCCCTACCTCGCCGCGACCGATCCCGACTTCCTCGACTGGTGGGGCCGCTGGGAGCGGATCTCGTCCGCTCCCGGCGCCTACGAGCACCGCGCCCGGCTGATCGGCAAGCTCGACGTCCGCGACATCCTGCCGCGCGTGCAGGCACCGACGCTGGTCCTCGACCGCCCGGCGGCGAAGGCGATGGACTCCGCTCACTCCCGCTACGTCGCCGAGCACGTCCCCGGTGCCGAGCTGGTCGAGATCCCCGGTCGCGACGCGATCTCGTTCGGCGACGGCTTCGAGGCCTACGAGGAGCAGGTCGAGCGGTTCGTCACCGGCTCGGTGGCGACGCCGAGCACCGAACGGGCGCTCGCGACGGTCCTGTTCACCGACATCTCCGGGTCGACCGAGATCGCGGCCGAGCGTGGCGATCGCCGCTGGCGCGAGCTGCTCGAGAGCCACGATCGGCTCACCCGCGAGCTCGTCGGCGCATATGGCGGCGTCGCGGTGAAGTCGACCGGCGACGGCTTCCTCGCCCGCTTCGACGGGCCGGCGCGGGCCGTACGCTGCGCCGTCGACCTCGGCAGCCGGGTCAACGACCTCGGCATCGAGATCCGCGCCGGCCTCCACACCGGCGAGATCGAGCTGATCGGAGCCGACGTCGGCGGCATGGCCGTCCACATCGGGGCTCGCATCGGCGCCCTCGGCGAGCCCGGCGAGGTCCTGGCCTCATCGACCGTCCGCGACCTCGTGGTCGGCTCCGGGATCGAGTTCGCCGACCGCGGCGCCCACTCGCTCAAGGGCGTCCCCGGCGAGTGGCGGCTGTTCGCGGTCAACTCGGTCTGAGGCCGGTCCCGCGCTCAGTCGGCTATGAAGTAGTAGGGGTTCGGGAGCTTGTAGGCCTTGTCGGCGTGACCGCCCTTGAGGTCGCTGTCCTGGTCGCCGACGTTGAGCACGATGCGGTAGCCGTCGTCCTCGATATCGGCCCTGGCACCGGACTTGTAGGGCACCGTGCCGTGGGCATCGGACGGCTTCAGGACGAGCTCCTTCCAGCCGCTGTAGCCGGCGTCCGTCAGGTTCGCCTCGGTCGGGGTCCGGACGATCGACAGATCGGGGCGCCCGGTGATGAAGAAGACGGAGACCCTCAGGTCGCGCGCGTCCTCGAACAGCTCCAGGGTCGCGTCGACCGCGGGGGCATCGGCGGCGAACAGGCTCGTCGCGAGCGCCGCCGTCGCGTTGGCGAAGCCGTTGTCGGCGAGATACCCGTAGTTGGAGAGCGACGTCTCGTCGATGTCGAGGACCATCGCCAGCTTCGGCTTCTTGCAGGGCCTGCGCTTGCCACAGCGCTCGTCGGCCTGCCGGTTCAGCTTGGCGACCCGGCGCTGCAGGTAGGTCTGGGCCCTGTCCCCGACCTCGTCGAGATCGGACTCGTAGCGGCCGGAGTCGTGGTAGCGCACCAGCTCGGCCGGCAGATCGGCGGCGCCGACCGTCCCGTGCATGCCGATCCGCGGCAACCCGACGCCGGTCGGACGGATCGTCGCGATCTTCGTCTTCCCGCCCGCGGAGCCACCGCCGGCAACCGCATAGCCGCCGCCGATCAGGCCCACGGCGATGATTGTCAGCAGCACGTAGTCGGCGATCCCTCTTCTCATCTCTGCCTCCGGTCGGACGGGTTCGGGCCTGAGCCGGGGACCCTATCCGGATCGGAGCACGACTCCTACACTTCCCGGACATGGCCGAGGTCGAGACGAAACCCGCGCCGAGCGCGGTCCGCAACGCGCGGGCGCGCCAGCGCGCCGTCGCGATCGGCGTCGTGCGCGGTCTCGCCGGCGAGGACGCCGATCTCGTCGAGCTCGGCGAGCTCCTGCGCACCGCCGGCGTCGCCACCGAGGCGCGCATGGTCCAGCAGCGGGCCGAGCCCGATCCCGACCGCTACTTCGGCCGCGGCAAGCTCGAGGAGCTGCGGGCCGCGATCGCGCGCTGCGGCGCCAACCTCGTCGCCTGCGACGACGAGCTCGCACCGCGACAGGAGCGCAACCTCGAGGCGGCGCTCGGCGTTCCCGTGATCGATCGCACCGCGATCATCCTCGACATCTTCGCCGACCACGCGCACAGCGCCGCCGGCAAGCTCCAGGTCGAGCTCGCCCAGCTCGAGTACAACCTGGCCAGGATGCGGGGCCTGTGGACGCATCTCGAGCGCCTCGGCGCCGGCCGCATGGACGGCGGCATCGGCACCAGGGGCCCGGGCGAG
>CAZTGN010000012.1:22076-23351 GCA_964613275.1 uncultured Conexibacter sp.
GCAGATCGAGACCGACCGCCGCCTCGCCCGCGACCGGATCGCGGCGCTGCGGCGCGATCTCCGCGACGTCGAGCGCAACCGCGCGACGATGCGGGCCGCGCGGCGCCGCTCGGCGATTCCGACCGTCGCGCTCGCCGGCTACACGAACGCCGGCAAGTCGACGCTGCTGAACGCCATCACCGGAGCCGCGGTGGGCGTCGGCGACCGTCTCTTCCACACCCTCGATCCGACCACCCGCTCGTTCGAGCACGACGGCCGCCGTTACCTGTTGACCGACACGGTCGGCTTCATCCGCAAGCTTCCCCACCAGCTCGTCGACGCCTTCAAGGCGACCCTGGAGGAGACGACCCTGGCCGACCTGATCGTCCACGTCGTCGACGGCTCCGCTCCGGCCCCGAGCCGGGCGGCGGCGATCGAGGCCGTCGATGCGGTCCTCGACGAGATCGGGGCGGGGGCGACGCCCCGCCTCGTCGCCCTCAACAAGATCGACCTCCTCGACGACGCGGGCCGCCGCGACCTGCTCGTCGGCCGCCGCGACGCGATCGGCGTCTCGGCGGCGACCGGGGAGGGCATCGGCGAGCTCCTGGACGCGATCGCCGCCGCTTTCGCACGCACGCTGGAGCCGGTCGAGCTGCTGATCCCCTACGAGGAGGGCGCGACCCTGAACGAGCTGCACGAGGTGGCCGGCAGCCTCGACCGCGAGGACCGCCCCGACGGCGTCCACGTGCGCGCCCGGGTCCCCGGGCGACTCGCCCACCGCTACCGCGCCTTCGCCGTCGGCGGCCGGTCGGCCGCCTGAGCCGTGCAGCTCCCGGTGCGCCTGCTCGCGCCCGCAGCGGCGCTGCCGACCCGGGCCAACGACGGCGACGCCGGGCTCGACCTCGCCGCCGCCGAGCCGGCGCTGCCGGCGCCGGGCGAGCGCGCCTCGATCGGGACGGGGATCGCCGTCGCGATCCCCGCCGGGCACGCCGGCCTCGTCCTGCCGCGCTCGGGCCTGGCCCTCCGCCACGGGATCTCGATGGTCAACGCTCCCGGCCTGATCGACTCCGGCTACCGCGGCGAGATCCGCGTGCTGCTGCTCAACACCGACCGCGAGCACCGGTTCGAGATCGAGCCGGGAGACCGGGTCGCGCAGCTGCTCGTCGTCCCGTTCGCCGCGGCGCTGCCGCTCGCGGCCGCGGCCCTGGGCGACAGCGATCGCGGCGGCGCCGGCTTCGGCTCCAGCGGCGTCGCCTAGAGCCGATCCCCGAGCCGCCGCCCGTGCGGCGCCGCTCG
>CAZTGN010000013.1:0-14722 GCA_964613275.1 uncultured Conexibacter sp.
CGAGGACCCGAGCTACCGCTACGAGGACGAGTACGACCCCTACGAGCCCGACACCGTCAGCGACGAGGCGGTGGCCACGGCGCCGCGCCGGCAGCGCGGCGCCGGCTCGAACGTGCGCAGGCTGCGTCGCGAGGAGCCTCCGGCCGACGACATCGACGACATCTTCGCCGACGATTCCGCTCCGCGACGGCGGCGCAACCTGCGCCCGGTCGCGGACGCAGGCTCCGACGTCCACGCCGGCGTCGACGTCCAGGTCCACTTCGTCACGCCGCGGAACTTCAACGACGCGCAGGAGGTGGCCGACCGCTTCAAGCGCAACGTCCCGGTGATCCTCAACCTGCAGTCCACGAGCACCGACCTCTCGAAGCGGCTGATCGACTTCAGCTCCGGTCTCACCTACGCGCTCGACGGCGGGATGCAGAAGATCGCCGACAAGACCTTCATGCTGACGCCGGCCAACGTCGAGGTCTCCGCCGAGGAGAAGGCGCGCCTCGTCGAGAAGGGGTTCTTCAACCAGTCCTGACCCGGCCGGGCTCCGTGGGGCCCGGCATCGGGCCTCTAGTCTTGGGGCCGATGGTCGTCGGCTTCGCCGGATCGGGAAACATGGGGGCCGCGGTGGCCCGCGGCTGGTCGCGCGCCTCGCTGCGCCCGACGTCGATGCTCTTCACGGACTCGGGCTCCGGCCGCGCCCGCCAGCTCGCGGCGGAGGTCGGCGGCGAGAGGCTCGAGTCGATCGAGGACATGGCGGACCGGTCCGACGTCGTCGTCCTCGCGGTGAAGCCGGCGGCGCTGGAGGAGGTCGGCCCGCGGATCGCGGGTCGCCCCCGCGGCGTCATCTCGGTCCTCAGTGCGACGCCGCTGTCGCGGCTCGCTCCGGCGCTGGCGCCGACGCCGGTCCTGCGGACGATGCCGAACCTCGCGGTCGAGGTCGGCCGCGGCGTGATCTGCCACGCGCCGCTCGGGGAGCGTGACCGCGCCGGCGTCCTCGGCGAGGCGCTGGCGCTCCTCGGCAGCCTCGGCGTCGTCTTCGAGGTGGCCGAGGAGGAGCTCGATCCGGCAACCGCGGTGATGGGCTGTGCACCCGCCTACATCGCGCTCGCGGTCGAGGCGCTGATCGACGCCGGCGTCGACGCCGGGCTCGACCCGGGGCTCAGCTCGCGGCTCGTCAGCGAGGCGGCGGCGGGCGTCGGCCACCACCTCCTGACCCACGAGCCGGGCCCGATGCAGGATGCGATCGCCTCACCCGGCGGCAGCACCGAGGCCGGCCTCGCGGCGCTCGCCGAGCACGATGTCCGGGCCGCGTTCAGGGCGGCGGTGAATGCCTCGCTGGAACGGATGGCGGAAGCCCGATGAGCTCGATCGCCGCCGCGATCGACCGCGGCGATGCCGCCCGTTTCGTCGACGCGCTGTTCCTCGTCTACATCATCCTCGTCATCGCGTCCGTCGCGATCTCGTGGTACGTGAGCTTCCGCGGCTCGCTTCCCCACAAGGGCGCCCTCCGGGCCGTGACCGGATTCATCGAGGAGACGACGGCGCCGTACCTGAACCTGTTCCGGCGCTTCCTGCCGCCGCTCGGCGGCGGCGGCATGGCGATCGACCTGAGCCCGATGATCGGCCTGATCCTCCTGTTCGTCGCACGGTCGGTCGTGGTCGGGCTGATCGAGGGGTGAGCCGCCGGCCCGGATACGGGCGGGCCGTGCTCGTCGCCCTCGCGGCGGTCGCCCTCGATCAGCTCGCGAAGGCGCTGGTTCGCGACAGCCTCGCGCCCGGCGAGCGCGTCGGGCTGGTCGGCGGGACCGATCTCGTCCGCGTCGCCAACCGGGGTATCGCCTTCGGGCTGCTCGACGACGCCGGCGCGCTGGTGATCGTGCTCGCCGCCGGAGCGTTCGGCGCGCTTCTGATCGTCTTTCTCTCGGCCTCCGGCCGGGGCGGCCTCTGGCTGCCGATCGGGTTGCTCGCAGGCGGCGCGATCGGCAACCTCATCGACCGGATCCGCGAGGGCGCGGTCACCGACTTCGTCGACCTCGGTCCGTGGCCGGCCTTCAACCTCGCCGACGTGGAGATCACGCTCGGGGTCGTGATCCTCGTCTGGATGTATGCATTCGGCGCCGACGCCGAGCCGGACCCCGGCGGCGACGGGCACGAGGAGGGCGGTCGGGCCGCACGGGCCGGTCCCGAATCGGGATGAGCATCGCCGATCGGCCGTTGGTCGCCTGGCGGGACGAGCATCTGGCCGTCGTCGACAAGCCCGCGGGGATGCTCGTCCACCCGGCGCCCGGGGCGGAGGGCCCAACCCTCGTCGGGGAGCTCGGCGACCTGCTCGGGGGCGGCGCGGATCCTTCCCGTCCGGGCATCGTCCATCGCCTCGACCGCGACACGTCGGGCCTGCTCGTGGTCGCCCGCGACGCGTCGACCCACCGGGCGTTGAGCTCGATGATCGCCGCCCGCGAGGTCGTCCGCGAGTACGTCGCGCTGGTCGCCGGTTGCCCGCCCTCGCGCACCGGGACGATCGACGCTCCGCTCGGGCGCGACCACCGGGCACGCGAGCGCGTCGTCGTCGGCGGCCGCCGGCCGCGACCCGCCGTGACCCGCTTCGAGGTCCGCGAGCGGCTGCCGCGGACGGCGCTGCTCGACGTCCGCCTCGAGACCGGTCGCACGCACCAGATCCGCGTCCACCTGCAGGCGATCGGCTGTCCCGTGGCCGGCGACCCCCAGTACGGCTCGGGGTCGATGCCCGACTACGGGCTCGAGCGGCAGTTCCTGCACTCGCGCCGGATCTCGTTCGCCCATCCGGTCGGCGGCCGCACGGTCGAGCTCGAGAGCGCGCTTCCCGACGATCTCGAGGCGGCGCTCGAGCGGGCGCGGCGGGAGTGAGCACAGCCGCCCGGCGTCTTTGCCTCTACACTCCCGCCGATCGGAAGGCGGCCGCGGTGCGGCCGCGGGCCCTGCCCGGCTCGCCCGGGTCCCCGCGGTGGCTCCACCGGCCGGAATCGCACGTAACGCAAGGGAATCAATGACCGACTCGAATGCCGACACCGGCATCAAGGAGCTGCTCGAGGGCGGCGTCCACTTCGGGCACCAGACCCGGCGCTGGAACCCGGCGATGCGCCGCTACATCCACGGCGAGCGCGACGGCATCCACATCCTCGACCTGCTGCAGACCGAGGAGCTGCTCGGCCGTGCCCGTGACTTCTGCTCCGACCTCGCCGGCCGCGGCGGCACGATCCTCTTCGTCGGCACCAAGAAGCAGGCCCGCGACACGATCGAGGAGTGGGCCGGCAAGACCGGCATGCCGTACGTCAGCAGGCGCTGGCTCGGGGGGCTGCTGACCAACTTCGGGACGATCTCGAAGCGGATCAAGCGCCTGCACGAGCTCACCGACCTCGAGGCGGGCGGCCAGCTCGCGCTGCTGCCGACGAAGGAGCGGATGGCGCGCGAGGCGGAGCTGCGCAAGCTCGAGTTCAACCTCGGTGGCGTCCGCGACATGGAGCGGACGCCGGACGCGGTCTTCGTCATCGACCTCACCGCCGAGGAGATCGCGGTCAACGAGGCGACCCGGCTCGGGATCCCGATCATCGCCCTCGTCGACAGCAACTGCGACCCGCGCCCGATCGAGTACGTGATCCCCGGCAACGACGATGCGATTCGCTCCTGCGAGCTGATCGTCGGGACGGTCGGCTCGGCGATCCTGACCTCGGCGACCGCCTTCCGGAAGGCCGAGGAGGCGCGCCGCCAGCGCGAGGAGGAGGAACGCCGCAAGCGCGAGGAGGAGGCGCGCCGCAAGCGCGAGGAGGAAGAGGCGCGCAAGGCCGCCGAGGAGGCCGCGAAGGCCGAGGCGGCGCGCGAGGAGGCGGGCAAGGACGCCGGTGGATCCGCGCAAGCCGCCTCCGGCACCGACCGGCCGCAGGCGCCGGCCCCGGAGCCCTCCGACCCCGCGCCCGAGGCGGAGGCGGCGCCGACGGGCGGACCGCCCGCGGAGGGCGGCGAGCGATGAGCCCCGAGATCACCGCCGCCGACGTCAAGGCCCTGCGCGAGCGGACCGGCGCCGCGATGATGGACTGCAAGTCGGCCCTGTCCGAGGCCGGGGGCGACATGGAGAAGGCGATCGAGCTGCTGCGGGTGAAGGGCCAGGCGTCGGCGGCGAAGCGCAGCGGCCGCAGCACGGGTGAGGGGGTCGTCTCCTCCTACGTCCACGCGACGGGCAAGATCGGCGTCCTGGTCGAGGTCCGGTGCGAGACCGACTTCGTCGCCCGCAACGACGACTTCCGCGCGTTCGCATCCGAGATCGCGCTTCACATCGCGGCCGCGGCCCCGCGCTACGTCGCCGCCGACGAGGTCCCCGCCGAGGAGGAGGGGGCGGAACGGGCCGTCTTCGAGCAGAAGGCCGCGGAGGAGGGCAAGCCGGAGAACGTGCGCGAGCGCATCGTCGAGGGTCAGGTCGCGAAGTGGCGCAAGGAGATCGCACTGCTCGAGCAGGAGCACGTGAACTCCGACAAGCACGGGGGCAAGACGATCGAGGAGCTCCGCGAGGAGGCGTCGGCGAAGACCGGCGAGAACATCAGGATCGCCCGCTTCGCGCGCTTCGAGGTCGGCGCGGACGGCTGAGGCGACGGCGGGCCGGGGTGGCATGAGCGCTGAGGAGGGCGGCAACCCGGTCTTCGACCGGGTGATGCTGAAGCTCTCGGGCGAGGCGCTGATGGGCGACCTCGAGTACGGGACCGACCACGGCCGCGTCGAGCGCATCGCCGGGCAGGTCACCCGGGTCCGCGCCGGCGGCCTCGAGATCGCCATCGTCGTCGGCGCCGGCAACATCTACCGGGGGCTGCAGGGGGTCGCCGCCGGGATGGACCGGGCGACGGCCGACTACATGGGCATGCTCGCAACGGTCCTGAACGCGCTGACGCTCCAGGACGCGCTCGAGAAGCAGGGGACGGACACCAGGGTGCTGTCGGCGATCGAGGTGAGCGAGGTCGCCGAGCCCTACATCAGGAGGCGGGCGATGCGGCATCTCGAGAAGGGCCGCGTCGTGATCTTCGCGGCCGGGACCGGCAACCCGTTCTTCACGACCGACACCGCCGCATCGCTGCGCGCGCTCGAGATCCACGCCGAGGCGATCCTGATGGCCAAGCACGGGGTCGAGGGCGTCTACGACGCCGATCCGGCCGAGGTCCCGGGCGCGCGGTTCCTGCCCGCGATCACCCACATCGAGGCGATCGAGCGCGGCCTCAAGGTGATGGATTCGACCGCGCTCTCGCTCTGCATGGACAACGACCTGCCGATCCACGTCTTCAACATGGCGGACGAAACGAACATAGATAGGATCGTTCGCGGCGAGCGGGTGGGGACCGTCGTGTCGTCGAAGCGAGAGGAGCAGCGGTCTTGAACGAGATGATCGACGAGTTGCTGGCCGACGCCGACGAGCGGATGTCGAAGTCGGTCGACTCGACCCGGAACGAGCTCGCGACCGTGCGCACGGGCCGCGCCTCCCCGCACCTGCTCGACCGCATCGTCGTCGACTACTACGGGACCGAGACGGCGTTGAACCAGCTCGCCAACGTAGCCGCCGCCGACGCCCGGCTGCTCACCATCACGCCCTACGACAAGAGCGCGCTGAGCGCGATCGAGAGGGCGATCATCGAGTCCGACGTCGGCCTCACCCCCAACAACGACGGCAACATCATCCGGCTCCAGATCCCGGAGATGACGGAGGAGCGCCGGCGGGAGATGGTGAAGGTCATCCACGGCGTCGCCGAGGAGGGCCGGATCGCGATCCGCAACATCCGACGCGACGTCAACAGCGACCTGCGCGACCTGAAGAAGGAGGGGGAGGTCGGCGAGGACGAGGAGCATCGCGCCGAGGTCGAGCTGCAGAAGCTGACCGACCGCTCGGTCGGCGAGATCGATTCGCTCGTCAAGGGCAAGGAAGAGGAGCTCCTGACGGTCTAGATGACCGATCCCACGGTCATCTAGTGGCTGACCCCGGGCCTTCCGGCGAGGCCGGCGCGACCTGCGTCGCGATCATCATGGACGGAAACGGGCGCTGGGCCGCCGAGCGCGGGCTGCCGGTGCTGGAGGGCCACCGTCGCGGCTCCGAGGCGATGAAGCAGACGGTCAAGGACGCGGCCGCCCTCGGGATCCGCGAGCTGACCGTGTACGCGTTCTCGACCGAGAACTGGTCGCGCCCCGCCGGCGAGGTCGCGGGGTTGATGGAGATGTTCGCCGAGCTGATCGCCTCGGAGACGCCGGAGCTGGACGCCGAGGGCGTCCGGATGCGATTCGTCGGCCGCCGCGACGGCGTCTCGCCGGCGCTGCTCGAGCGAATGGAGTGGGCCGAGGCGACGACGGCGGGCAACGACACGATGACCCTGTTCGTGGCCTTCAACTACGGCGGCCGCGCCGAGATCCTCGATGCCGCCGAGCGTTACCGGGGCGGCGGCGAGCAGCGGTTCCGCGAGCTCCTCTACGCGCCCGACATGAGCGATCCCGATCTCGTGATCAGGACCAGCGGCGAGCAGCGCCTCTCGAACTTCCTGCTCTGGCAGAGCGCCTACTCCGAGCTCCACTTCAGCGACTGCCTCTGGCCCGACTTCCGTCGCGCCGACCTGGAGGCGGCGCTGCAGGAGTACGCGTCGCGCCGCCGCCGCTTCGGCGCCCGCGAGTAGGCTCGCCGGGATGGACTTCCCGTCCCGACCTGGTTCGCCGCGGCCGCGGCGGGAGAGCCCGCCGGGACGCTCGCCGCTCGCCCCCGAGCCGGACGCCGAGGGCTCCGAGCCCGAGGGGCGGTCGGACCTGCCGGAGCCGACCGGCGAGGACGCGCCCGTCGCCGCGGGCGGGCGGGAGCCGTCGCGACGGCGGCCCGGCCGCCCGCGGGTCAGGCGCGGGTCGGAGACCACGGCCCGGGTCCTGTGGGCGGTGCCCTGGATCGTCTTCGCGGTCGCCATCGTCGCCCTCGGCGGACCCGTCTTCGCGGTCGCGATGGTCGGCCTGGCCTGGGCCGCCCAGATCGAGCTCTTCCGGATGACGGCGCGCTCGCGGCCGTTCGAGGCGGCGGCCTTCGTCGGCGCCGCCGCCATGATCGCCGCCGCCTACTTCGGCTCCTCGCGGCAGATCCTGCTCGCCCTCGTCGCCACCGTCCCGGTGATGCTGTTCTTCGCCCTGCTGCGGCCGAGCCCGAAGAACGTCACCTGGTCGTTCGCGATCACCGTCCTGGCGCTCGTCTGGGTCGCGCTCCCCTTCGCCCACGCGGTCCTGCTCCGGGAGCTGCCGCTCCACGGCGGCGCCCTGCTGGTCGACGTGCTCGTCGCGACCTTCTTCGCCGACACGTTCGCCTACCTGGGAGGACGCATGTTCGGGCAGCGCCGGCTCTCGCCCCGGGTTTCCCCGAACAAGACGGTCGAGGGCCTTGTGATCGGCATCCTCGGGGGCGTCCTCGGGTTCTGGCTCGCCGGCCTCTACCAGGATTGGCTGAGCGGCCCCGAGGCGCTCCTGTTCGGCTTCTGCATCGCCCTCCTCGCCCCGCTCGGCGACCTCTTCGAATCGGCCGTCAAGCGCGACCTCGAGGTCAAGGACACCGGCCGCATGCTCGGCCCCCACGGCGGCCTCCTCGACCGCCTCGACGCCGTCCTGTTCACGATCGTCGCCGGCTACTACCTGTCGCTGGCGATCGTGTACTGAGTCACTCCGGCGGAATGCTCCGCTTCGCGTCCGCTTCCACCGGACCGTTGGCGGGGCTACGGCGACGCTCAGGTCACGGCGGCGCTGACGCGCCGCCGGAAGCGCTGCGCCGCCTGTCGCTTGGCGGAATGCTCCGCTTCGCGTCCGCTTCCACCGGACCGTTGGCGGGGCTACGGCGACGCTCAGGTCACGGCGGGCGTGGGTTCTGCCGAGCTCAACGGCCGGCCGAGGCAGACCTTGGGTTGGGACACGCCGGCTGAGAGGATGGAGGAGCTGTTGCGTTGACCGTTTGAGGTCGCCACCGGTTCCGTGCCGGTCGATCGGATCCGGCATCGACCTCGTGACCTCCCTCCCCAGCCATGACCCACGTACGCCAGGTGAGAGCCCCGGCGCGAGCCGGTCGCCGGTGGAGGCCGCCGGGTTCCCCCTTCACACCCTCCGTAGACTCGATCGCATGAGCGGCCACGACGACACCTACACGCTCTACCGGCGCGGCCTCGAGCTGCTCCGCTACGGCGACTTCGCGGCGGCCGCGGTGCCGCTGGGGAAGGCGGCGACGCGGGAGCCGGAGAAGGCGTCGGTGCGCGAGGCGAACGGTCGGGCGCTGTTCCGCTCCCGGCGGTTCGCCGAGGCCGCGACCGAGTTCGAGGCCGTCGTCGAGCGGCACCCGACGAACGACTTCGCGCAGTTCTGCCTCGGCCGCTCGCTCACCCTCTGCGGCCGCGCCGACGCGGCACGGCGACATCTGGCGATCGCGGCGAGCCTGCGGCCCGACCGTGCCGACTATCGCGCCTACAGGCAGCGGCTCGCCTCCTGAGCGACCGTGCGGGCGCTGATCCAGCGGGTCGCCTCGGCCTCGGTGCGAAGCGGCGGCGAGACGGTCGGAGCGATCGGCCCCGGGATGCTCGTGTTCCTCGGGGTGGCGCCCGACGACACCGGCGAGGAGGCCCGGCGGCTCGCGCGCAAGCTCCGGGCCCTGCGGATCTTCCCCGACGGGGAGGGGAGGATGGCGGAGCCGGTCGGCGGGCGGGGCATCCTCTGCGTGAGCCAGTTCACGCTCTACGGCGACGTCAGCAGGGGAAGCCGGCCGAGCTTCACCGGCGCCGCCTCGCCGGACCACGCCCGGCCGCTGTACGAGCTGGTCTGCGAGCTGCTCGGCGCCGAGCGCGGCGACTTCGGCGCCGCGATGGAGGTCGAGCTCGTCAACGACGGCCCGGTGACCTTGCTGATCGAGATGCGGCCGTGACCGCCGCGGGCCGATCGCGCCTGAATCGGCCTTGATCGGGGCACCGCTGCGGCTATACTCGCCGTACACCTTTGTCCGCATACGAATCCGTTGCGAGAGGTGGGCCTGCGGCCCGCCTTTTTTTCGGCCTCGATGGGGACCGGTGATCGCCCTCGAGAGCAGCGACCGAAGAGATGACACCGACCGAGAAGCAGATCGCAGACGAGATCGCCGCGCTCGATGCGCGGATCGAGCTGATCGCCGTGGAGGGGCCCGCGCACGGGACCCTGCGCCTGTTCATCGACCACCCGGATGGTGTCGGGCTCGACCTCTGCGAGCGGGTGACGATGCAGGTCCGCGACCTGCTCGGCGACTACGCCCTCGAGGTGTCGTCGCCCGGCCTCGACCGCCCGCTCTCGAAGCCCGAGCACTTCGCCCGGTTCGAGGGCCACGCCGCCCGGATCCGCACGGCGGAGCCGATCGGGGGGCGCAGGAACTTCACCGGACGCCTGCTCGCCGCCGACACCGACGCGGTCAGCATCGAGTCCGGCGGGGAGACCTTCGAGATCCCGTTCGATCTCGTCAGCCGCTCCAACCTTGTCCCAGAGCCTTCGGAGGTGCAGCCGTGAGCCGCGAGATCGTCGATGCAATCAAGGTCCTCGAGCAGGAGAAGGGGCTCGACTCGGAGACGCTGATGGCGGCCCTGGAGGACGCGCTGCTGTCCGCCTACAAGAAGCAGCCGGGCGCGGCCCGCTACGCCCGCGTCGACCTCGACCGCGAGACCGCCGACTTCCGCGTCTTCGAGCTGATCCTCCCGCCCGAGCTCGAGGAGAAGCTGCTCGCCGAGGTCGCCGAGGACCAGGAGCCCGAGATCGATCCCGCAACCGGCCAGCTCAGAGAGCCGGAGGAGCCCGACCTCGACCCCGAGATCCTGGCTCCCTACGAGGACCAGATCGAGTCCCGCGACGTCACCCCCGACAACTTCGGCCGGATCGCGGCGCAGACGGCGAAGCAGGTCGTCCTGCAGCGGATCCGCGAGGCCGAGCGGATGATGATGTACGAGGAGTTCCAGGACCGCGTCGGCGAGCTGATCACCGGGATCATCCAGCAGTCCGACAACCGCTACACGCTCGTCCAGCTCCGCGACCGGGTCGAGGCGCTGCTGCCGCGATCGGAGCAGATCTACAGCGAGCGCTACGACCACGGGATGCGGATCAAGGCCGTGATCACCGAGGTCAACGCCGACGGCAAGGGCCCGAGCGTGGTCGTCTCCCGCAAGGACCCGGAGCTGATCAAGAAGCTGTTCGCCCTCGAGGTGCCCGAGATCGCCGACGAGCTGGTCGAGGTCGTCGGCGTCGCCCGCGAGCCGGGCTTCCGCTCGAAGATCGCGGTCGTATCCCACGCCGACGGCGTCGACCCGGTCGGCGCCTGCGTCGGGCCGCGCGGCTCGCGCGTCCGCATGGTCGTCTCGGAGCTGCGCGGCGAGAAGATCGACATCATCCCCTGGACCGAGGAGCCCGCCCGGTTCGTCGCCAAGGCCCTGTCGCCGGCGCGCGTCCGCGAGGTCCTCGTCGACGACGAGGAGCGGCAGGCGACCGTGATCGTCCCCGACGATCAACTCTCGCTCGCGATCGGCCGCGAGGGGCAGAACGCCCGCCTGGCGGCGAAGCTGACCGGCTGGCGCGTCGACATCGTCGGCGAGAGCGAGTTCGCCGAGCGGGCCGAGGAGGAGGGCTACGAGGACGAGGAGGAGCAGTTCGACGGCCGCTGCATGGCGGTGCTGTCGGCCGGCCGGCGCTGCCCGAACGCGGTGCTGCCCGGATCGCGCTACTGCGGCCTGCCGACCCACCAGGCGCTGGCCCGCTTCGCGACCAACCAGGTCACGGTGCTCGCGCCCCTGGGCGAGGACGAGATCGCGGTGCTGGCCGACGGCGAGTCCGCCGAGGGCGACGTCGCCGCGATCGTCGCCCGCGCCGAGGCCGCGTTCGCGGAGGCCGGGTCCGACGACGATCACGGGCCGCAGGAGGCCGATGACGAGGCGTCCGTGCCCGCGGACGATGCCGCGACCGAGGAAGCGACCGGCGAGGAGGCGGCCGCCGCGGCCGCGCAGCCGGTCGAAGGGGAGGGGGAGGCCGTGGTCGAACCGGTCGCCGCCGACGGCGGGGATGGTTCGCCGGAGGTGGTCGCCGAGGAGGGGCCGGACGCGGTTGCGCCGGCGACCGAGCCCGCCGATGCCGATGTCGACGCCGGGCCGGCTGTCGGCGAAGAGGGGGACGCTGCCGAGGTCACCGAGGAGTCCGTCGAGGGCTCGGAGGCCTGAGCCGGAGCGAATGGCGAAGCAGCGCGTACACGCGATCGCGAAGGCGCTCGGCCTCGAGAGCGCCAAGGTGATCGACGCCCTGAAGGCGTCCGGCGTCGAGGTCAAGACCGCATCCTCGAGCGTCGATCAGGCGACGGCCCTGAAGGCGCTCGCCGCAGCCGGCGCGCTGCCGAAGAAGAAGCCCGCCGCGGCCGGCGCGGCACCGACACCGAGCACCGGCGCACGCCGGGCCCCGGCGCCGGCCAAGCGGCCCGCGGCGGCGCCCTCCGGCGGTGACGGAGCCGGCAAGAAGCGCCGCCGGGTCGTCATCGACTCCCAGGCGGCCCGACGCGACCACATGTCGCAGGGCCCCCCGCAGAGGCCGCCGCGGCGGCGTGGGCGCCGGCGGCGGCCCGCCTTCGACGAGTCACCGGAGCTGAAGACGCCGACGGTCGCGGAGCCGCAGGCGCTCAAGGTCAATTCGGGGGCCACCGTACGCGAGGTCTCCGAGACCTTCGGCGTCAGCAGCGCCGAGGTGATCAAGAAGCTGATGGAGCAGGGCGAGATGGCGACCCTGACGCAGACGCTGACCGACGAGACCGTGGTCGTCCTCGCCGGCGAGTTCGACCAGGAGGTCGAGATCGTTCGCGCCGGCGACGATGTCGAGGAGGTCCCGGCCTTCGAGGACGACGAGGCCGACCTCGTCGTGCGGCCGCCGGTCGTCACCGTGATGGGCCACGTCGACCACGGCAAGACGTCGCTGCTCGATGCGATTCGGACGACCGAGGTCGCGGCCGGCGAGGCCGGCGGGATCACCCAGCACATCGGCGCCTACCAGGTCCATTCCGAGGGCCGCACGATCACCTTCCTCGACACCCCCGGCCACCAGGCGTTCACCGCGATGCGGGCCCGCGGCGCGAAGGTGACCGACGTCGCGATCGTCGTCGTCGCCGCCGACGACGGCGTGATGCCGCAGACGGTCGAGGCGATCGACCACGCGAAGGCGGCGGAGGTGCCGGTGATGATCGCCGTCAACAAGATCGACAAGGAGGGCGCCACCCCCGACAAGGTGCGGGGCGAGCTCGCCAACCTCGGGCTCAACCCGGAGGACTGGGGCGGCGACACGGTCTACTGCGACGTCTCGGCGAAGACGCACGAGGGCCTCGACAACCTCCTGCACATGATCCTGCTCGTGACCGAGCTCGAGGACCTGAAGGCCAACCCGGACGCGGAGGCATCGGGCACGGTCATCGAGTCGCACCTCGACCCCGGCCGCGGCGCGGTCGTCACCGTCCTCGTCCAGCGCGGGACGCTGCGGGTCGGCGACTCGATCGTGGCCGGCTCGCAGTGGGGGCGGGTCCGCGCGATGCACGACTTCAACGGCAACCGGATCGAAGCCGCGCGCCCCGGCGATCCGGTCGAGGTGCTCGGCTTCGACGGCGTCGGCGAGGCCGGCGAGCGGGCCCAGGTCGTCGAGAACGACCGCCGGGCCCGCCAGCTCGCCGGCGAGCGCGCGATCCGGCTCAAGACCGAGGCGCAGGCGCGGCGCACCGCCCGCCGGGTCAGCCTCGAGGACGTCTTCTCGAAGGCCCGGCAGGGCGAGATCAAGCAGATCAACCTGCTGCTCAAGGCGGACGTCGCCGGCTCGCTCGAGGCGCTTCAGGACGAGATCGCGAAGCTTCCGCAGGAAGAGGTCGCCGTCGACGTCGTCCATGCCGCCGCGGGCGGGATCAACGAGTCGGACGTGATGCTCGCCGCCGCCTCCGACGCGGTGATCATCGGCTTCAACGTACGGCCGCTCGCCGACGCCAAGCGCGCCGCCGCGAGCGAGGGCGTCGAGATCCGCACATACTCGGTCATCTACAAGATCACCGAGGACCTGCGAGCGGCGATGGAGGGCATGCTCGAGCCCGAGGAGGTCGAGCGCGCGCTCGGCGAGGCCGAGGTGCTCGAGCTGTTCAAGGCGTCGCGAATCGGCACGATCGCGGGCTCACGGGTCAGCGACGGTCGGATCACCCGCGAGGCCCAGGTGCGGCTGGTCCGGGACGGGACGGTGATCTGGACCGGGCGGGTCGGGTCGCTGCGGCGGTTCAAGGACGACGTCCGCGAGGTCGAGGAGGGCCAGGAGTGCGGCATCACCCTCGACGGCTACCAGGACGTCAAGGTCGGCGACGTGCTCGAGGCGTTCGAGACGACCGAGGTCGAGAAGACCCTGGGCTGAGCGACGACGGCCGGCAGGTTGCGGCTCCCGGCTATAGTCGGCGGCGATGGCCGTATCGCGAATGCGCCGCGTCGACGGGGTCATGCGAGAGGTGATCGGTGCGACGATCGGGGGTGAGCTGCAGGACCCCCGGATTGGATTCGTGACCGTTACCGACGTTCAGACGAGCCCCGACCTGCGCAGCGCGCAGGTTCACGTCAGCGTGCTCGGCAGCGCTGCCGAGCGGGAGGCGACGATGGACGCCCTGCGGGCTGCGCATGGCGTCATCCAGCGGGCGATCTCCTCCGAGCTCCGGCTCAAGCGCACGCCGACCCTGAAGTTCGTCTACGACGACTCGGTCGAGCGCGCCGACCGGCTGACGAGGATGATGGACGAGTGAGCGGGCTGAACGGGAACGCCTCCGAGATCGAGATCGCGACCCGGGACATCGTCGCCGAGCTCGCCGCCGGCGAGCGGTTTCTGATCACCACCCACGAAGGGCCGGACGGCGACGCGCTCGGATCGACCCTGGCCCTGCAGGAGGCGCTGACCCAGCTCGGCAAGGACTCGGTGATGTTCATCGCCGAGAAGGAGTTTCCGCTCCCGATCGAGTACCGCTTCCTGCCGCTGCAGGAGGTCTTCCACGAGCCGCCGGCCGACCTCTGCGACCGCACGGTCGTCTTCCTCGACTGCGGCAACATCGACCGTATGCCGGTCGACTGGCTCCGCGACGGCGCCCGGATGCTGAACGTCGACCACCACCACGACAACACCCGCTTCGCCGACGTCAACCTCGTCGACGTCAGCGCCTCCTCGACGGCCGAGATCGTCTTCGAGATCTGCCGCCGGCTCGGGGTCGAGATCACCCCTTCGATCGCACAGGCGCTCTACGTCGGCCTGATCACCGACACGGGCATGTTCATGTACGAGAACACCGATGCGCGGACCCATCGCGTCGCTGCCGAGCTGATCGAGTCGGGGGTCGACGTGAACGCCACCTTCCGGCGGCTCTACGAGCGGGTCCCGGAGGCGAAGCTGAAGCTGATCGCGCGCGCCCTCGAGCGGATCGAGCGGCGCCTGGACGGGGCGTTGACGACGACCTACCTCTCGGCCGCCGACTACGCGGCCACCGGCGCCGACGAGACCCTGACCGAGGGCATCATCGACTTCGTCCGCGGAATCGAGGGGACGGCGGTGGCCGCGGTCATCCGCGACAAGCCGGACGGCGATCGCGCGGCGCGCAAGGTGAGCCTGCGATCGCCGGACGGCGCCGTCGACGTCTCGGTCATCGCCCGCAAGATGGGCGGCGGTGGCCATCGCCGCG
>CAZTGN010000013.1:14732-15063 GCA_964613275.1 uncultured Conexibacter sp.
CGCGCCCGCGCGGGCTCGGTCTCGGTCCTCGCGCGCTTGTGGGGCGGCGGGGCCCTGCCGCGCGCGGCCGGGTTCTCGACCGACCGCAGCTATGACGAGCTCGTCGAGATCCTCAGTGACGAGACCCGCGCCGGGCTTGGCTGACCCGGCGCCGCCGGCCGGCTTCATCCGCACCGACAAGCCCGCCGGGGTCACCTCCCACGACGTCGTCGCCCGCTACCGGCGCGAGCTCGGCGTCAAGGCCGGTCACGCCGGCACCCTCGATCCGTTCGCCACCGGCCTGCTGATCGTCCTGCTCGGAGCCGCGACACGCCTGCAGCGCTACGTCATC
>CAZTGN010000013.1:15073-21262 GCA_964613275.1 uncultured Conexibacter sp.
GCCGAAGACCTACCTGGCGACGGCACGGCTCGGCTGGCGCTCCTCGACCGGCGACCCGGACGGCGAGCTGACCGAGACCGGGAGGGTGCCGGAGCGGCTCGCGCTGCCGACGGGAAGGATCGCCCAGACGGTGCCGATGACGTCGGCGGTCCGCGTCGGCGGCGAGCGCCTCTACCGGAAGGCGCACCGGGGCGAGCGGGCCGACCGACCGACCCGCGAGGTCGAGGTCCACCGGGCCGAGCTGGTCGAGACCGGGGAGGGGACCGCGACCTTCCTCGTCGAGTGCTCGTCGGGGACCTATGTCCGGACGCTCGTCGAGACGCTCGCCGACGCCTATTGCGAGTCGCTGCGGCGGGTCGCGATCGGGCCCCTGCAGCTCCCCGAGGCCGCGGCGGCGGAGCGCGTCGAGCCACCGCTGGCGCTCGTCTCCCAGCTGGCGGCGATCGAGCTCGACGCGGCCGACGCCGAGCGGGTCCGCCACGGGATCAGGGTGCCGGCGCCGCCCGGTGCCGGCACCGGGCCGCTGCGACTCGTCCACGCCGACCGGCTGGTCGCGGTCGCCCGTGCAACCGACGGGCTGCTGCGCACCGAGGTCGTGCTTCCGTGATTGAGTAGGGGTCGCCAGCGATGCAGATCGAGGTCACCCAGCTCCCCGACGCGACGCCACGCCCGCGCACGGTCGCGATCGGCAGCTTCGACGGCGTCCACGTCGGCCATCGCAAGGTGATCGAGGGCGCGGACACGGTGCTCACGTTCGAGCCGCATCCGCTGTCGGTGATCCACCCCGAGGCGGCGCCGAAGCTGATCATGCCGTTCCCGGTGAAGCGTGACGTGATCGAGGGGCTCGGCGTCCGCGAGCTCGTCGTGATCCCCTTCGACCGCGAGCTCTCGCGGCTTCCCGCCGAGGAGTTCTGCGAACGGGTGCTCGTCGAGCGCCTCGGCGCGAGGCATGTCCGCGTCGGCGAGAACTTCCGGTTCGGGGCGAAGGCGAAGGGAACGCCGGAGCTGCTCGGGGCGCGGCCGGAGTTCGATACCACGGTCGTCCCGCTCGTCGAGGTCGGCGGGGAGACCGTGTCCTCGACGCGGATCCGGGCGCTCGTCGCCGCCGGCGACGTCGAGACCGCGCAGCGCTGCCTCGGTGCGCCCTTCATGTTCGAGGGCGAGGTCGTCTCGGGCGACCGCCGCGGGCGCACGCTCGGGTTCCCGACCGCCAACGTCGTTCCCGAGGAGCGCTACGTCCATCCCGGCTACGGCGTCTACGCGGCCTTCGCCAACGGCCTGCCCGCCGCCGTCAACGTCGGCGTCCGCCCGACCTTCGAGAGCGGGCGCGGGATCCTGATCGAGACGCACATCATCGACCACGACGAGGACCTCTACGGCCGGCCGCTGCGGGTGGCGTTCGTGACGCGACTGCGCGGCGAGCGGCGCTTTGCGAGCGCCGAGGACCTGATCGAGCAGATGCGCCGCGACGTCGCTGAGGCGCGCGAGGTCTGTGCTACCTTCTCGCGTCCCTGAGCGGGCACGCGCGGGACACAGGCGCGTCGGCCCGCTCCGGGCTTGCGAGAACGAGATGTCGCTCACCAAGGACAAGAAGGCCGAGCTGGTCGGCAAGTACGGCCGCGGCGGCGCCGATACCGGATCGACCGAGGTCCAGGTCGCGCTGCTGACCGAGCGCATCAACGAGCTCACCGAGCACCTCCGCTCGCACGGCAAGGACCATCACTCGCGGCGCGGCCTGCTGATGCTGGTCGGGCGCCGTCGCCGTCTGCTGCGCTACCTCGAGCGCACCGACCTCGAGCGCTACCGGTCCCTGGTCGCGGACCTCGGCCTGCGCCACTGAGTGGGCCCCGGGCCCGTCGCCGCCGATCCGCCCGGCGCCGCCGGCGCGAGGTCGCGTGACCGCCCCCGCCCGCCGCATCTGTAACCTCCCGCCCGCAAACAGTCCGAAATCGAGAATGAATGGGCGACCGTCATCTCGCGGGTCACAGACCTCCCGCGCCGACAACGGAAGCGACGGTCCCGGAAGGAAAAGCGAATAAATGACCATGTTCGACGTTAAGACCGCCTCGGTCGAGATCGGCGGAGCGGAGATCTCGTTCGAGACCGGCAAGCTCGCGCGTCAGGCAAGCGGCGCCGTCGTCGTCCGCTGTGGCGAGACGATGGTGCTCTGCACGGCGACGATGGGCAACCTCCGCGATGTCGACTTCCTGCCGCTGACCGTGGACGTCGAGGAACGCCACTACGCGGTCGGCCGGATCCCCGGCTCCTACTTCCGCCGCGAGGCGCGGGCCGGCGAGAAGGCCACCCTGACCGCCCGGATGATCGACCGTCCGCTGCGACCGCTCTTCCCGAAGGGCTGGCACTTCGAGACGCAGCTCGTCTCGACGCCGCTCTCGGTCGACCACGTGCACCCCTACGACATCCTGGCGATGAACGGCGCCTCGGCGGCGCTGGCGATCTCGCCGGTTCCGGTCGCCGAGCACGTCGGCGCCGTCCGCGTCGGCAAGCTCGACGGCGACTTCGTCGTCAACCCGTCCGAGGAGGAGCACGAGAACCTCGAGATGGACCTGATCGTCTCCGGCTCCAAGGACGCGATCCTGATGGTCGAGTGCGGCGCCAGCAACGTCACCGAGGCCGAGGTCCTCGACGCCCTCGACATCGGCCACGCGGAGATCCGCAAGCTGGTCGGGGCGATGGAGGAGCTGCAGCGGCAGGCCGGCAAGGAGAAGCTGACGGTCGAGGCGCCGGCGCTCGACGAGGAGCTCGTCGAGCGGGTCCGCTCCACGCACGGCAACGCGATCGACGAGGCGACGAGCGTCCCCGAGAAGCTCGCCCGCCAGGAGGCCATCGAGGCGATCAAGGACGCCGTCCTCGCCCAGTACGCGCCCGACACCGGCGACGAAGAGGCCGACGCCGCCCGCCGCGAGGAGGTCTCGCGCGCGTTCGCCTCGCTCGAGAAGACGACGATCCGGCGCCGCATCGCGGTCGACAAGAAGCGACCCGACGGTCGTGCCCGCGACGAGATCCGCCCGATCGAGTGCGAGGTCGACATCTCCCCGCGCGTCCACGGGTCGGCGCTGTTCACCCGCGGCGAGACCCAGATCCTCTCGAACGTGGCGCTCGGCACCACACGGATGGACATGCGGCTCGACAACCTCGGGCTGCAGGAGACGAAGACGTTCTTCCACCACTACAACTTCCCGCCCTACTCGGTCGGGGAGGCGGGATTCATGCGCGGTCCCAAGCGCCGTGACATCGGCCACGGAGCGCTCGCGGAGCGCGCCCTGCAGCCGACGATCCCGAGCGTCGAGGACTTCCCCTACGTGACCCGCGTGGTCTCGGAGACGCTGGAGTCGAACGGCTCCTCGTCGATGGGGTCGGTCTGCGCCTCCTCGATGGCGTTGCAGGCCGCCGGCGTCCCGGTCTCCTCACCGGTGGCGGGCGTCGCGATGGGCCTGATCAAGGAGGACGAGGACGTGATCGTCCTCACCGACATCGCCGGCGTCGAGGACCACCTCGGCGACATGGACTTCAAGGTCGCCGGCACCGAGGACGGGATCAACGCCCTGCAGATGGACATCAAGATCACCGGCGTCACCTTCGAGATCCTGCGCGAGGCGCTCGAGCAGGCCCGGCAGGGACGGCTGTTCATCCTCGGCAAGATGTCCGAGGCGATCGACGGCCCGCGCGAGCAGCTCAGCCCGACCGCGCCGCGGATCGAGTCGATCAAGATCGACCCCGAGAAGATCGGCGCCGTGATCGGCAAGGGCGGCGAGACGATCCGCGGCCTCTCCGAGGAGTTCGAGGCCCAGATCGACGTCGAGGACGACGGCACGATCCGCGTCTACGCCGCCAACGGCGAGCTCGTCGAAGCCTGCATCAAGCAGATCGAGGCGATGACCCGCGAGGCCGAGGTCGGCGACCGGTTCAACGGCAAGGTCGTGAAGACGACGACCTTCGGTGCCTTCGTCGAGCTGGTCAAGGGCACCGACGGGCTCCTGCACATCTCGGCCGTGAAGCCGGGGGAGCGGGTCGACACCGTCGAGGACGTGCTCAGCCAGGGCGACGAGCTCGACGTCACGGTCGTCGAGGTCGACCGCGAGCGCGGCCGGATCGGCTTGCGCCGCTCCGACGACCCGGCGATCGCCGGCAAGTCGAAGGAGGAGCTGGCGAGCGTCGGCAGCGGCGATCGCGGCCCGCGTCGCGGCGGCGGCGACCGGGGACGCGGCCGCGACCGCGGTGGCCGCGGCGAGCGTCGCGTCTGCGATCGCGAGCGTCGCCGTCGCGACTAGGAGGCGTGGGTTGAACCTGCCCGAAGGCGTCGAGCTGAGCGAGCTCGACGGTGGCCTGCAGGTCGTCACCGAGCGGGTCCCGGCGGTCCGCTCGGTCGCCCTCGGGCTCTGGGTCCGAACCGGGTCGCGCGATGAGGCGCCGGCTCAAGCCGGCGTCTCGCACTTCCTCGAGCACCTCCTGTTCAAGGGCACCAAGCGCTTCTCGGCGATCGAGATCTCCGAGTACTTCGACGGGCTCGGCGCCGCCACCAACGCGGCCACGGGCAAGGAGACCACCCAGCTCTACTCGCGGTTCCTCGACGAGCACACGGAGAAGGCGCTCGACCTGCTCGCCGAGATGTTCCTCGAGCCGGCCTTTCCCGACATCGACTCCGAGCGCCAGGTCGTGATCGAGGAGATCGCGATGTACGAGGACGAGCCGTCGGACCGCGTCCACGACGTTCTCGCCGCCGCTATCTACGGCGATGCGCCGCTGGGGCGCCGGATCCTCGGCACCGCCGAGGTGATCGGCTCGATCCCGGTTCCGGAGATCGCCGCCTACCACGCGGCCCGCTACGTGAGCTCGAACATCGTCGTCTCCGCGAGCGGCAGCCTCGAGCACGAGGAGATCGTCGATCTCGTCGGCCGCCACCTGCAGCCGCGCAGTGCCGGTGCGCCGGCCGCGAACGGCGCCGGGGCGGAGAGCGGCGGGCGGCTCCGCTTCTACCCGAAGGAGACCGAGCAGTACCACGTCTGCTTCGGCGCTCCGGGGATCAGCCGCAGCGACGACCGCCGCTGGACCCTCAACGTGCTCGACGCGATCCTCGGCGGATCGAGCTCCTCGCGGCTCTTCCGCGAGGTGCGCGAGAAGCGGGGCCTCGCCTACTCGGTGGGCTCCTACTCGTCCCAGTTCGCCGACCAGGGCACGGTCGCGATGTACGTCGGGACCAGGGAGGACAACGTCGCCGAGGCCTGCGAGGTGATCGCCGCCGAGCTCGAGTCCCTGCGCTCGAAGCCGGTCGCCGCCGCCGAGCTCGAGCGCGCCAAGGAGCACGTCAAGGGTCGCACCGTCCTCGTCCTCGAGTCGACGTCGGCGCGGATGAGCCGCAACGCGACGGCCGTCCTCTTCGACCTGCCGCTGCTCGGGATCGACGAGCTGATCGCGAGAATCGACGCGGTGACGATCGAGGACGTCGCCGCCCTCGCCGCCGAGCTCTACGCGCCCGAGCGGATCTCAGCGGCGTGCATCGGCGCCGACGAGGGCTGCTTCCGCAAGGCGGTCGCGCCGATCAGCACGGCACTGGCGGCCTGATGGCGAACGCGATCAGGGTCGCGGTCGCAGGCGCCGCCGGGCGCATGGGCGCGACCGTCTGCGAGGCGGTCGAAGCCGCCGACGGGCTCGAGCTCGCGGGGAAGGCAGACCCGGCTCTCGACACCGACCTCGCCGCGGTCCTCGACGGCACCGACGTCGTCGTCGACTTCACGGTCCCCGGCCAGGCGCTCGCGAACGCTCATCGGTGCCTGCATGCCGGTGTGAGCGTCGTCGTCGGCACTACCGGCTTCGACGTCGACAAGCTCCGCGAGTGCGCCGCCGACCACTGGGACGGGGGCAGGGGGGGACGGGCGTTCGTCGCCCCGAACTTCGCGATCGGCGCCGTCCTGATGATGGAGGCCGGCCGGCGGGCCGCCGCCTTCATGCCCGAGGTGGAGATCATCGAGCTCCACCACGCGGCCAAGCTGGATCGGCCGTCGGGCACCGCCGCGCGGACCGCGGAGCTGCTGCGCGAGGCCGGCGCCAACGTCCACGAGCCGATCCACTCGGTGCGCCTGCCCGGCCTCGTCGCCCACCAGGAGGTGATCTTCGGCGGCGAGGGGCAGACGCTGTCGATCCGCCATGACTCGATCGACCGCGGCTCGT
>CAZTGN010000013.1:21272-22924 GCA_964613275.1 uncultured Conexibacter sp.
GCCCGGCGTCGTCCTCGCCTGCCGCCGGGTCGGAACGCTCCCGGAGCCGCTGACGATCGGGCTCGAGAAGCTGCTCGACTAGGGTTGGAGCCCGCTGCTACCGGCCGAAAGGACCCGACCTTGAGCGACGAGCTTGCACGGATGGACGCGACCGCCCAGGCGGAGCTGGTCAGCTCCGGCGAGGCGTCCCCGACCGAGCTGGTCGAGGCTGCCGTCGGCCGGGCCGAGCGGGTCAACGCGGAGATCAACGCGGTCATCCACGACCTCTCGGCCCCGGCGCGGGAAGCGGCGGCCGGCGATCTCCCCGACGGCCCGTTCAAGGGCGTGCCGTTCATGCTCAAGGACCTCGGCGCCGCCAACGCTGGCGAGCCGCTGCACATGGGGATGAAGGTCCTCAAGGAGGCCAACTTCCACGCGCCCATCGACACCACCCTGGCGCAGCGCTTTCGCGCCGCCGGACTGATCACGATCGGCAAGACCAACACCCCGGAGCTCGGCATCGTCGCCACGACCGAGCCGAAGGCGTACGGAGCGACGCGGAACCCGTGGGACGTGACCCGCTCGCCGGGCGGCTCGAGCGGCGGCTCCGCCGCGGCGGTGGCCGCCGGGATCGTCCCGATGGCGCACGCGAACGACGGCGGCGGCTCGATCCGGATCCCGGCGTCGAACTGCGGCCTCGTCGGGTTGAAGCCGACGCGGCAGCGGATCAGCGAGGGGCCCCTCGTCGGCGACGTCATGTCCGGCGTCACCGTCGAGCTCTGCGTCTCCCGCTCGGTGCGCGATACGGCCCGCCTGCTCGAGGCGGTCCACGGCCCCGCTCCCGGCGATCCCTACGTCGCACCGCCGCCTTCCCGCCCCTACACGGACGAGCTCGACGACGAGAGCGGGGGCCTTCGGGTCGGGATCATGCGCCGGCCGGCGATCGAGGGGGTCGGGGTCGATGCCCCCTGCCTCGAGGCGGTCGCGAAGGCGGCGCACCTGATCGAGTCGCTCGGCCACGAGATCGACGAGGGCAACCCGCTCGACATGCTCCCGGCCGGCGAAGGCGGCCCCGACATCGAGGACAGCTTCCTGACCCGCTGGGCGGCCGGCCAGGCGGCGACCCTGACGCAGCTCGGGATGCTGATCGGACGCCCGATCACCGAGCACGACGTGGAGCCGCTGACCTGGACGATGGCGCAGATCGGGCACGAGCGGACGTCGGGGCGCTACCTGCTCGACGTCGGCATCCACCAGGGGCTGAGCCGCGTCGTCGCCGGCTGGTTCGAGACCGGCTACGACCTGCTGCTGACGCCGACGATGGCCGAGATCGCGCCGCCGCTGGGCGAGATCGACACCGCCGCGCCCGATCCGATGTCGGCCTTCACGCGCTGCCTGCCCTCGGGAGCGTTCACGGCGATCTTCAACATCACCGGCCAGCCCGCCGTCAGCGTCCCCCTGCACCGGACCGCCGAGGGAGTGCCCGTCGGCGTGCAGATCGTCGCGCCGTTCGGACGCGAGGACCTGCTGATCAGGCTCGCCGCCCAGCTCGAGAAGGCCGCCCCGTGGGCGGAGCGGACGCCCCCCGGGGTAGGCGCGGCGGCCTGCGCACGGTCAGCGGCGTCAACCCCCCGATTGCGGCGCCCCGGCACCAGCGCGGCGCGGGCGCCCCC
>CAZTGN010000014.1:0-3286 GCA_964613275.1 uncultured Conexibacter sp.
GCGGCCGGCAGCGTTCCGACCTCGAGGTCAGCCCGGCGATCCAGGTCGCGATCGTGCCGAGGCCGAGCGCGACCCCTCCGTACCCGCCGCCGGCCAGCGCGACCGAGACCACGATGATCGCCGTCGCGAGCGCGGGGGTCCGGCCGCCGTCCAACCACGCGGCAATCGGCACTCGTGGTTTCACTATCGTCTGGCGGCCATGGATCTTCCCGCCCGACGGACGACCGGGCTGGCGCTGGCGATCGTAGCGTCGCTCGCCGCCGCCCCCGCAGCAGCGACCGCAGACGCCCCGGCGGCCGGGGACGAATACGTGCTCGAGCTTCCCGGCGTCCGCCAGTCCGAGGGCTCGGCGGTCGGCGGCGGCGGCGAAGGGATCGGGCCGGTCGCCCGGACCGACTCGAGGCAGCTCGGCACGGTCGGCGAGACCGACGCCCCGGCGAGCCCCCTCGCCGCGTCAGCCGAGGCCGCAAGCACGATCCCGGCGCCGCTTCTCGCGGGCCTCGCCGCGCTGCTGGCGCTGGCGCTGGCCGCAGCCACGCTCCGTCACCCGGGTGCGAGACGGCGCCCGTGAGGCTCCCGACGAATGGATCGGCGAGCCGGCTCGCCACGCTGGTCGCGCTGCCGTTGCTCGCCCTGTCGATCCTCGGCGGATGCGGAAGCGACGAGGAGGAGCAGGCGACGGCCGACCCGTTCTACGGGGTTGCCCCCGAGGGGCTTCAGAACGCCACCGACTACGAGCGAATGCGGGCTGGCGGAGTCGGCACGGTTCGCGTGGTCCTGCAGTGGTCGGGGATCGAGACGGCCGAAGGCGGCTACAGCTGGCAGGCGAGCGACCAGATCCTGAGCCAGCTCGCGATCGCCGGGATCGAGCCGCTCGTCACCGTCTACGGCACCCCCGAGATCTATGCGCCCGAGGTCAGCGACGCCCCGACCGGGGGCGAGGCCCTCGACGCCTGGGCCGAGTTCCTCGCCGCCGCCGGGGAGCGTTACGGAACCGAAGGCACCTTCTGGGAGGCCCTCGGCGATGCGAATCCCGACATCGAGGCGCAGCCGGTCCGCGAGTGGGAGATCTGGAACGAGCCGAACTCCTCCACGTTCTGGACCCCGACGCCGGATCCGGGGAGCTACGCGGAGCTCCTGATGCGGTCGGCCGAGGCCCTGGAGGAGACCGATCCGGAGGCGGCGGTCATGACCGCCGGGATGTTCGCGACGCCACAGTCCGACGGCGCGATCGTCTCCTACGACTTCCTCGGCGACCTGTTCGCGATCGACGGCGTCGCCGACGCGGCCGACATCGTCGGCGCCCACCCGTACGGGCCCGACTCCGGCGCGGTCGTCGACCAGGTCGAGAGGACCCGGGGGGCGCTCGACGATGCCGGCGTCGACGCGCCGATCTGGGCCACCGAGATCGGCTGGGGGTCGAACCCGAAGAGCGGCAACGATCTCGCGAAGACGCCGGAGGAGCAGGCGGAGCTCCTCGGCACGACGTTCAGCGAGCTCGGTGACCGCCGCGACGAGCTCGGGCTCGAGGGCGTCGTCTGGTACACGTGGCACGACTCGACCGAGAGCGCGGTCGGCGAGTGCGGCTGGTGCGCATCGGCCGGCCTCGTCGACGCCGACCGTGACACCAAGCCGGCCTGGGCCGCCTTCACCGAGCTGACCGGCGGCACCCCGGATTGATCCGGCGCCCGGCGCCCGGCGCCGATCCTGACCGGGTCGGCCCTGCTCCCGGCGCCGGTCGGCGACGAGCCCCTCCGACCGCTGGTCGTCGCAAGACGTCGCTCGCGGCACCGAGGACGTCGGGACGCGGCGTCAGGGCGTCAGGCCGTCGGCTCGCCGCCGGCCATCGCCGGCAGGATCACGACCGTGTCATCGCCACCGACCGCGGTCCCGAGGCCGCCGAGCAGGCGCACGTCCTCGTCATTGAGATAGACGTTGACGTAGCGGTTGAGATCGCCGGCGTCGTCGAATAGCTGGCCGCCGACCCCGGGGTGAACGTCGGCGAGGCCGCGCAGGACCGCTCCGACGTCATCGCCCTCGACCTCGACGATGGACTCGCCGCCGGTCTGGGCGCGAAGCACCGGTGGGATCTTCACCTTCGGCATCGCGAGAACCCTACAGGCAGGCAAGCGCCGGGCACGGCTCGAAGCTCCGTCTCAATCGAAGCCCGCCGGCATCCTCGCCGCCCGCTCGGTGACCTCGTGATAACAGAGCACGCGATCGCCGAAGTAGTGGCCGACGAGGCTGCGGCGGGTAGCCCCGGGCCGCGTCACGGCGGAGCCGCCGTGGGTGAGGTTGTGGTGCCAGAGGAGGACGTCGCCGGCCTTCGCGGTGAAGGTGAGGGGCTGGGCGTCGTGGTCGCCGACGACCGCGCGCATCCGGTTGACGTAGGCGGCGCCCTTGTCGGCGATGACGAGCCGCGACGGCTCGCCGAGGCCCAGGTCCTCGGTCATCACGTAGGGCAGCCGGTGGCTGCCGGGCAGGTAGAAGACCGGCCCGCAGCCCTCATCGATGTCCTCGAGCGCGATCCACACCCCGACCAGGAAGCCGGGCGGCTCGGTCATCATGTGGAAGGCGTCCGAATGGGCCTCCTGCTGGCTGCCGTGGATGAAGCAGATCGTCTGGAACAGCCCCGCCGGTCGCCCGAGGATGAGCTCGATCAGCTCGAGCACGCGCGGGTCCCCGGCCAGGGCGCGGGCCGCGGGCGAGCTGCGGTGGACGTTCATGAACCGCGGGCTGAGGTGATGCTCGTGGATCTCGCCGCTGCCCACGAGACGATCGATCTCGGCGTTGAGCGCCGCCACCGCGTCGGGCGCGAAGAACCCCTCGGCCGCAACGTACCCGCGCCGGGGCCACTCGCGAAGCCCCGCCTGCAGCCTCGGATCGAGCGCGGCGAAGCGCTCGTCGGCCTCGAGCTCGTCGATTCCGTCCGCGCGATCGAGCCGCGCCTGCCCCCTGCCGCGCCCGACGACCTCGGCATGGCTGACGGAGCCGAACCAGGGCTTGCGGAGGCCGAGCTCACGGTAGCGCCGACGCGCCGGCGCGAGCGCCCGGCGATGGACCATCTGCCCGACGGCGACGGCCGGCCGCAGCCGCCCGAGCCCGTGCTTCAGCCTCGCCGCCCGCTCGCGCAATCCCATGGAACCGGAGGCGAGCCTACCGACTCCCCGCCGACACGGGAGGGGGGAACCGGCCCGGGTGCCGCTTGGCACGCAAGCCGGCCGATGACGCCGAGCCCGGCGCCTCCCGGCCCGTCAGCCGGCGCAGAAGAGGTCGTAGTCGGGGA
>CAZTGN010000014.1:3386-18139 GCA_964613275.1 uncultured Conexibacter sp.
CGAGCCCGGCGCCTCCCGGCCCGTCAGCCGGCGCAGAAGAGGTCGTAGTCGGGGAACTTCCCCATATCGCCGTCGGCGATCTGCGGCGCGTTCGGGCCGCAGATCGGGCAATCCGGGTCGCGCTTGACCTTGAGCTCGGTGAACTCGGTGCCCAGGGCCTCGAACAGGAGCAGCCGGCCGATCAGCGGGTCGCCCGCGCCGGTCACGAGCTTGAACACCTCGAGCGACTGCAGCAGCCCCATGATGCCCGGCAACATGCCGAGGACGCCGGCGGCACCGCAGCTCGGCGCCAGCTCCGGCGGCGGTGGCGTCGGGTAGAGGCAGCGGTAGCACGGCCCCTCGTAGGGGACGAAGGTGGAGAGCTGCCCGTCGAAGGACAGGATCGAGGCGGAGACGACGGGCTTGCGCAGCCGCACGGAGGCGTCGTTGAGCAGGTAGCGCGTCGGGAAGTTGTCGGCGCCGTCGACGATCACGTCGTAGTCCGAGAGGAGCTCGATCACGTTGCCGGCGTCGAGCCTGCCGTGGTGCTCGACGACGTCGACGTCGGGGTTGAGGGCCTCGATCGCCAGGCGGGCGGACTCGGTCTTCGGGACGCCGATCCGGTCGGTGTTGTGAATCACCTGTCGCTGCAGGTTGGAGGCGTCGACGACGTCGTCGTCGATCAGCCCGAGCGTGCCGATCCCCGCCGCCGCAAGGTAGAGAGCGCTCGGCGAGCCGAGCCCGCCGGCGCCGAGCAGCAGCACCTTCGAGTCGAGCATCTTCATCTGGCCCTCGAGGCCGATCTCGGGGACGAGGATGTGCCGCGAGTAGCGCTCCTTCTGCTCCTGGGTGAGCGAGCGCGGGGTGACGACCGGCAGGCCGCGATCCCGCCACAGGGTGATCCCGCCCGCCATCGAGCTTACGTCCTCGTAGCCGAGGTCCTCGGTGAGCATCTTGGCGGCGAGGGCCGAGCGGATCCCTGACGCGCAGTAGAGGATGATCCGCCCCGAGCGGTCGGGCACGAACTGCTCGAACCGCGACTCCAGGTAGCTGCGGGGGACGTGGATCGCGCCCTCGATGTGGCGCTCCTCGAACTCCGTCTGCTCGCGGACGTCGACGAGCGCGACGCCACCGGACTCGATCTCGGCCGCGGCCTCGGTGGGCTGCACCTCCTCGATGCCGGCCTTCGCCTGGGCGATCAGGTCGGCGCCGCTGGTGGGTGCCTTCGTCTCCGTCTCCGGTGGGGAAGCCATTACTTCAGAAAGTATAGCGTGGCGTCAAGCGCGCCGGCCGCTCCCGATCGGCTCAGCCGAGCGCGGGGCGCATCTGCCGCAGCCGGCGAACGCGCTCCTCGATCGGCGGATGGGTGCTGAACAGGTTCGCCAGGCCGCGCCCGCCGTGCAGGGGCTTGACGATGTAGAGGCACTCGGTCGCATCGTTGACCTTCATCGGGATCGCCTTCGAGCCCTCCTCGAGCCGCAGCAGCGCCGAGGCGAGGCTCTCGGGATTGCCGCTGATCTGGGCGCCCGTCGCGTCGGCGGAGAACTCGCGCTGGCGCGAGATCGCGAGCTGGATGATCGAGGCGGCGATCGGAGCCAGCAGCACGAGGGCGAGCGAGGCGATCAGGCTGAGCGGGCTCTCGTCGTCGCCGCCGAACCACATCAGCATGTAGCCGAGGTAGGTGATGGCGCCGCCGATCGTCGCCGCAACGGCCTGGATCAGGGTGTCGCGGTTGCGGATGTGGGCGAGCTCGTGAGCGATCACGCCGCGGAGCTCGTCCGGCGAGAGCAGCTTGGTGATCCCGGCGGTCACGGCGACGGCGGCCTTGTCGGGGCTGCGGCCGGTCGCGAACGCGTTCGGCTGCTCCGGCGGGATTAGGTACAGCGACGGCATCGGCATCTTCGCCGCCGTCGTCAGCTCCCGCACCATCGCGTAGATCTGGGGCGCCTCCTGCTCGCTGATCGGCTTCGCGCCGGCCGACTTGAGCGCGATCTTGTCGCTGAACCAGTAGACGCCGAGGTTCATCACCGCGGCGACCACCAGGAAGATCAGCGCCATGTCGGGGCCGCCGATCAGGGCGCCGATGACGACGAGCAGGCCGGTCAGGCCGGCGAGCAGCAGCGTGGTCCTGAGACCGGCTGCGAAGTTCGAGCTGCGGGTCGTCTGCATCGGCGGGTGCCTCCTGGGCGCTCGTTGACACCAAGATGGTTGCAGACGGGGTTCCTGGGTACCCGGTTCCGCGCCTAAGGTGGCATCGCGGGACGGTCGATGGGGTTGTGCATGCGACGCGGAACCCTGCTCACCCAGGTGCTGACGGTCAACCTGCTGCTGATCGCGGCGGCGGTGCTCGCCGCCTCGATCGCCTCCGACCCCGACAACACCCTCCGCGACAGCGCCACGATCGGGCTCGTGCTCGGGTTCGCGCTGGCGGCGACCGTCGCGGTGAACATCTGGCTTCTGACGCGCCGCTTCGAGCCGCTCGAGCGGCTCGTTGACGAGATGGAGAGCGCGGACCTGAGCAGGCCGCCGGATGCGCCGGCGGTGGTGACCGGCTCGCGCGAGGTCGTCAGCCTCGAGCGCTCGTTCCACGCGATGCTCGCGCGCCTCGAGACGGAGCGACGGAACGCGGCCAACGCCGCGCTCGGCGCCCAGGAGCGCGAGCGCGAGCGCATCGCCCGCGATCTCCACGACGAGGTCAACCAGGCGTTGACGGCGCTGCTCCTGCGGCTCGAGGCGGTCCGCCGGCAGAGCGACGACCCCGCCACCAGCGCCGAGCTCGCCGAGATCGGCGAGCTGATCTCGCGGGCGATGAGGGAGCTGCTCGATCTCGCCCGCGGCCTGCGGCCGACGACCCTCGACGACCTCGGGCTCGAGGCGGCCCTCGCGACTCTCGTCGATGATGCCGGCCGCGAGGCCGGGCTCGCCGCCGGCTTCGAGGTCGAGGGCGAGGTCGATCGGATGCCCGAGGACCTCCAGCTCGTCGCCTACCGGATCGCCCAGGAGGCTGTCACCAACGCCGTCCAGCACGCCGACGCTGATCACCTGCGGGTGCGCCTGATCGGCTCCGGCGAGGAGGTCGAGCTGCGGATCACGGACGACGGCGTCGGCTACGAGGGCGGCCGCGTGCGTGAACGGCTCGGGATCGCCGGGATGCGCGAGCGGGCGCTGCTCTGCGGCGGCGAGCTCAGCGTCGAGTCGGCGCCGGGAGCGGGGACGCGGGTAACGCTTCGCGCCGATCTGCCGATGAGGGTGGAGATGGAGGCCGACAACGCGGAGATGGAGCGATGCGCGTCCTGATCGCCGATGATCACGGGATCGTCCGCTCGGGCCTGCGGAAGCTGCTCGAGAGCGAGGAGGGCATCGAGGTCGTGGCCGAGGCCGGCGACGGCGTCGAGGCCCGCGACCGGGCGATCGAGCATCGTCCCGACCTCGCGATCCTCGACGTGAAGATGCCGGGGATGACCGGGCTCGAGGCGACCCGCGCGATCCGCGACTCGGCGCCCGAGGTCTCGGTGCTGATGCTCTCGATGCACGATGAGGACCGCTACCTGTTCGAGGCCCTGAAGGCGGGCGCCTCCGGCTACGTGCTCAAGGCCGCCGCCGACCGCGAGCTCATCGACGCGATCCGCGCCGTCGAGCGCGGCGAGCCCTTCCTCACGCCGGAGGCCCAGCAGGCGCTGATCCGCGACGTCCTCGACGACGGCGGCGGCGAGGAGGCGCTGACCCCGCGCGAGGAGCAGATCGTCAAGCTCGTGGCCGAAGCGCACACCAACAGGGAGATCGCCGAGCTCCTCGGGCTCGCCGAGAAGACCGCCGAGAACCACCGCTCGAACGCGATGCGGAAGCTCGGCATGCGCGACCGCGTCGAGCTCGTCCGCTACGCGATCCGCCGCGGACTGGTCGAGCCGTAGGGCCCGGGGGCGGCGACCGGCAGGACCGCAGCGGGCGCGACTCGCTGCGCTCGCGCTGACTGCCCGCTGCGACCCCACCGGCCGCCGCCCTTCGTGTGGGGAGATGCGAAATGCGAGGAAACCGGAGCCTCACAGAGCCGAGCTCGCCGGCGCGGCTCAGCTCGGGCGGCGGAGGCGCAGGAGGTCCTGGTAGGGGGCGCCGGGGCCGACCTCGCGGCCCGACCACCAGCCGCGCTCGATCGACTCGACCTCGAGGCCGGTCGCCGTGACGCCCGCGAGCAGCGGCCGCTCGTAGATCCCGGCGCAGTACTCGGGGACGCGCCGATCGGCGGCGCGGTAGCGGGTCCCCTCGGCATCGGTCAGCTCGTGGTCGAGCGGGAACGCCGAGCGGCCGAGCGGCAGCATCCGCTCGACCTCGTCGTCGACGAGGAAGAACGTGCAGACGAGCGCCCCGCCGGGCCGCAGCACGCGCCTCGTCTCGGCCAGGTAACGGCGGATCCCGTCCGGCTCCATGTGGGTGAACACCGAGGCCGCCAGCGCGATGTCGAAGGACTCGTCGGCGTAGGGGAAGGTGAACCGCGCGGCCGGGCTGCCGCCGCCGCGGTTGTACTGGCGGTTGCCCACGTCGGCGACGCGGAAGCGGAAGCGCGGGTGGCGGCTGGTGATCGCGCGCCGGCACCAGCGGATGAACTGGGGAACGACGTCGAAGCCCTCGTAGCTTCCGGTTCGCAGCTCCGGGATCAGGGCCACGGCGGCACGGCCGACGCCGCAGCCGATGTCGAGGACATCGGAGTCGGGCCGGAGGCCGTGGTCGCGAACGAGCCGCGCGCGCCAGTCGGCGCCGACGGCCTCGAAGTCGACGGCGCGGCCGACGTACTGCAGGCGCCGCGGCGGCGTCAGCGGGTCGCGGCGTCCGCGGAGGCGATCGTAGGCATCGGCCGGCGCGTAGGCGAGCGCACGGAACGTCCGTGAGTAGTAGATCCCCTTCAGCCGGGAGCGGACGCGACCGTGGAACGTCTCGCCGTGCGCTCTGCTCACCTGAAGTACCTTGCCTCCTTGGAGGGTCCCGATCGGACCCGGGAACGGACCTTGGCGGCCGCAGTCTCACACAAGCCCGACCGGCGAGAGCTGCGCGACGGCTCGGTCGTCGAGCTGCGCGAGATCACCCCCGCCGACAAGGGCGTCCTCGCCGCCGGCTTCGAGCGGCTCAGCCCGGAGTCCCGATACCGGCGCTTCTTCGCCCCGCTCGAGCGGCTGTCGGAGACCGATCTCGCCTACCTGACCGAGGTCGATCACGACGATCACGAGGCGGTGATCGCCCTCGACCTCGAAGGCGAGCCGGTGGGCGTCGCCCGCTACGTGCGCGGCTACGAGGAGGAGGTCGCCGAGGTCGCGGTGGTCGTCGTCGACGGCTGGCAGGGCAGGGGCGCCGCGACGGCGCTGCTCGAACGGCTCGCCGAACGAGCCGCGGAGAACGGGATCGAGCGCTTCGTCGCGCTCGTCCTGCAGGAGAACGCGGAGGCGATCGAGCTGTTCCGCTCGCTGCCGGCATCGACGTCGGGCCCGCGGCGGACCGAGGACGGCTATCTCGAGATCGAGATCGACGTCCCGCGAGGCGCGGTGCCGGGAACGCCGCTCGGGCGGGCGCTGCGCACGGCCGCCGCCGGCCGGGTGGCATTCCAGCCCTGGCGCCTGATCAAGGAGCGCCTGCAGTCGCTGCAGCAACAGGCATCGGACGATTAGACCGGAACCGGATGCCCCTGGGGCGCCGCGCGCCGGCGACCCCCGGTGGAGTCCGGGGGAGCAATACCGACCTGATCGCTAGGATTTGGTCCATGCTGTTCTCGACCAAGGCCGAGTACGGGGTGCGGCTGATGGTCGCCCTCGGTCGCCAGGGCGGCGGGCGCCCGGTAGCGCTCGCCTCGCTGGCGGACGCCGAGACGCTGCCGCTCGCCTACCTCGAGCACCTCGTGGCGAAGCTCCGCGATGCCGGCCTCGTCAGCTCCCAGCGCGGCGCCCACGGCGGCTACCGCCTGGCCAGGCCGGCGGACGAGATCCGGATGCTGGAGGTGGTCGAGTCCCTCGAGGGCCCGATCGCGCCGATGGATTGCTTCGTCGACGGCGCCGACGGGCGGGTCCTCTGCTCGCATGAGTCCGACGGCGACGTCTGCTCGACGAAGCTGCTGTGGACGCGGGTCCACGGCGGGATCACGCGGGCGCTGGCCGGCACCACCCTTGCCGAGCTGATCGAGTTCGAGCGTGGTGAGAGAAAGCTGAACACCGTCGCGGCCGGCGCCGCCTGAGCGCCGCCGCGCATCGAACCGGAACTGGAGTCGAATTGGCCGATCTGGAGATCAACAACCTGCACGTGTCCGCCGAGGGAAAGGAGATCCTGAAGGGGCTCGACCTGAGCGTCAGCCGGGGCGAGGTGCACGCCCTGATGGGCCCGAACGGATCCGGCAAGTCGACGCTCGCGAACGCGATCATGGGCCACCCGTCGCTCGAGGTGACCGACGGCACGATCAGCTTCGCAGGCGAGGACGTGACCGGGGCCGCCCCCGACGAGCGCTCGCTGGCGGGCCTGTTCATGGCGTTCCAGTACCCGGTCGCCGTGCCCGGCGTGACCGTGGCCAAGTACCTGCGGATGATCGTCAACGCCCGGCGCGAGGCGCGCGGCGAGCCCGAGATCAAGCTGAAGGACTTCGCGCGGACGACGCAGGAGGCGATGGAGCTGATGGACATCCCGCGCGACTTCTCCAGCCGCTACCTCAACGACGGCTTCTCGGGCGGCGAGAAGAAGCGGATGGAGATGCTGCAGATGGCGCTGCTGAAGCCGAGCATGGCGGTCCTCGACGAGACCGACTCG
Source organism: uncultured Conexibacter sp. (assembly GCA_964613275.1). Classification (GTDB taxonomy): domain Bacteria; phylum Actinomycetota; class Thermoleophilia; order Solirubrobacterales; family 70-9; genus RHKX01. The sequence goes on from CAZTGN010000014.1 coordinate 10,143, forward strand.
GGGCTCGACATCGACGCGCTCCGCACCGTCGCCGAGGGCGTCAACCGCTTCGCCGGCCCCGACATGGGCGTGCTCATCATCACCCACTACCAGCGGATCCTCCACCTCGTCGAGCCCGACCGCGTCCACGTCATGTACGAGGGGCGGATCGTCAAGGAGGGCGGGCCGGAGCTCGTCGCCGAGCTCGAGGAGAAGGGCTACGGCTGGATCAAGGAGGAGGTCGCGGCGAGCGCCTGAGCGCCGCCGCGCCGGCAACGCGGGCATGGGCTCCGTCGCCTCCGACAGCACCACGTCGGCCGCCGGGCTCGACGTCGAGCGGCTCCGCCGCTCGTTCCCGACGCTGAGCCGGATGATCGGGGACGAGCCGCTCGTCTACCTCGACTCGGGCGCCAGCGCCCAGCGCGTGCTCACCTCGATCGAAGCGGTCGACCGCTACGAGCGCCGCCATCACGCGAACGTCCACCGCGGCTCGCACACGCTCTCGGGAGAGGCGACCGACGCCTACGAGGGCGCCCGCGCCACCGTCGCCGACCACCTCGGCGCCGCCGACCGCCGCGAGATCGTCTTCGTCCGCAACGCGACCGAGGCGATCAACCTCGTCGCCCGCGCCTGGGGCGGTGCCAACGTCGGCGCCGGCGACCGGATCGTGCTCACCGAGATGGAGCACCACTCGAACATCGTCCCCTGGCAGCAGCTCGCCGCCGCGAGCGGGGCGACGATCGACTGGGTCGGGATCGACGGCCGCGGCGAGCTGGTCCGCGAGCAGCTCGAGGCGGCGCTGGCCCGCGAACCGAAGCTCGTCGCGATCACCCACCTCTCGAACGTGCTCGGGACGCTCAACCCGATCGCCGAGATCGCCGCCGCGGCGCATGACGCCGGCGCCCTGATCCTCGTCGACGGCGCCCAGTCGATGCCGAAGATGGGGATCGACGTCGGCGGGCTCGGCGTCGACTTCTACGCCGTGACCGGCCACAAGGCCTACGGGCCGACCGGGATCGGAGCGCTCTGGGGCCGGCTCGATCTGCTCCGCGAGATGCCGCCGTTCCTCGGCGGCGGCTCGATGATCCGGAAGGTCACCAGGGACGGCTTCAGCTTTGCCGACCCGCCGGCGAAGTTCGAGGCGGGGACGCCGGCGATCGCCCAGGCGATCGGGATGGCGGCGGCGATCCGCTGGCTCGACATGGTCGGCATGGACGCGGTCCTCGCCCACGAGCGGGAGATAACCGCCTACGCGCTCGCGCGGCTCGCCGAGGTGCCGGGCCTGCGCGTCTTCGGGCCGCCCGCGGCCGCCGATCGGGTCGGCCCGGTCTCGTTCGAGCTCGGCGGAATCCACCCCCACGACGTCGCCGAGATCCTCGACCGCCACGGCGTCGCCGTGCGCGCCGGCCACCACTGCGCGCAACCGCTGATGGAGCGGCTCGGGGTCGCCGCTACGGCGCGGGCCAGCTTCGGCGTCTACACGACGGCGACCGAGATCGACGCGCTCATCGGGGGGCTGAACGACGCGCGTGGGATATTCGACGCCTCGTGACGCTCCCGAACGAGCAGACCAGGGGCAGCGGGTGGCGCAGCCGCCGAGTGCGCCGTCGTACCGTCAGCGGACCGGGACGCGGCCTCGCCAAGCGCCGGGGGCGTCGCGATGGATGAGCTCTACCGGGACCAGATCCTGGAGCACTACAAGCGGCCGCACAACTTCGGTCGGCTCGACGAGTTCGATCTCGACTTCGAGGACACCAACCCGTTCTGCGGTGACGAGCAGCACGTCTTCATCAAGCTCGACGACGAGGGCCGGGTCAGCGACGTCTCCTTCGAGGGCCAGGGCTGCGCGATCTCGACCGCGGCGACGTCGCTGCTCACCGACGAGCTCCGCGGCATGACCCGTGAGGAGCTCCTGCGGCTGCCGAAGGAGAAGGTCCTCGACCTGCTCGGGATCGAGATCTCGGCGACGCGGATGAAGTGCGCGATGCTCGGCCTCAAGGTCGTCAAGTCGGCGAGCCTCGGCGCGGCCGCCGACTGGGAGGACGAGGGCGAGCAGGGCGACCCGACCGAGGCCGCCAGCGTCTGAGTGCGTCCGACCCGCACCGGCTGCAGCCGGCGGGGCCGCGGCTACCTGCGGCTCCCGACCAGCTTCCGCCAGAGGATGCCGCCGAGGACGGCCCGCTCGCGGGCGAGCGTGTCGTTGCGGCCGATCCAGGGGCGGAACGAGCGGGCGAGTAGCCAGGCGGCCGCCCGCGGCGAGCGCTCGGCCGCGAGCAGGCGGTCGATGTCGGCCTGGTGGCGGGGCAGGATCCGCGTGCGGCCGATCCGCAGCTCGAGGATCGCGGCGAGCTGGCGGATCAGCAGGTAGCGGCCGATGTAGGCGGTGCGCCAGCCGGGGCTCCGCGACGCCAGCCGCAGCCGCCGGGCGGCGCGGGCGGCGCGCATCCGCAGCGCCCCGAGGCGTCCCGCCGGCGGCAGCACCACGTGGCCCTCGGCCTCGCTGACGGTCACCGACTCGTCGTGGCGGACGTAGTCGTGGGTCGGCCGGTCGACGAACGCGAGCGGCGCCGTCGCCATCGCGCAGAGGGCGAGCCAGTGATCGTGGTAGAGCTCCTGCCCGGTGCCGCCCGGCGGGAAGGGGAGCGCCGCCGCGAGCAGCTCGCGGCGGAACATCGCCGCGGCGCCGGTGACGTTGTTGGTGATCAGCATCGAGGCCATGCTCGCGGCGTTGTTGCGGCGCTCGAAGAAGTAGGTGTCGGAGAGGACGTTGCCGGCGGCATCGGCGATCCGGACGTCGCTGTAGGCGAGCAGCGAGTCGGGGGCGGCCGCCAGGGCCGCGGCGAGGACCTCGAGCTTGTCGGGGTGCCAGCGGTCGTCCTGGTCGGCGAGCGCGATCAGCCCGGCGGTTGCGGGCGCCATGCAGATCGCGCGCTCGAAGTTGCGCAGGAAGCCCAGCCGCTGCGGCGAGCGACTGACGGCGAAGCGCTCATCGCCCGCGACCTGGCGCTCGAGCTCGGTGAACGCCGGCAACGAGGAGCAGTCGTCGCTGATCACGCAGATCCAGTCGTCGCGGGACTGCGCCCGGATCGACTCGAGCTGGACGCGGAGCCGGTCGGGCTCGGGCTCGTGGGAGGCCATGCAGATCGCGATCGGCGCGGCGCGGGGATCCGCGACCGGATCCGGCTGGCCCTCCTCCCCGGCCGCCAGCGCGACCGAGCCGAGCAGCAACCCGGAGTCGCGACCGCTGCCCGCGATGCGCACCTGCACGGGCCCGGCCGCGACCGGGCCCGGCAGCTCGACCAGCGACCACCACAGCCCGCCCGCCCCGTACGAGCGCTCGGGCGGCATCGAGTCGGCATCGAGCGGCGCGGAGCGATCTCCGACCCGGAGTCGGAGCGATCCGGGCGCCGGCCGGCCGGGGAGCGTCCCGCCCAGGTAGAACGCGGTTCCGGCGCCGACGCGGATCGGGTCCGGCGGCCGGCGCGAGAGTTCGGTCGCTGCTTGCTCGGTCGCCGGCTCCATCGCTTCGCCGGCCATTGTCCCCCGCCGCGCCGGACGGCGTGGCGGGGGAAGCGCCGCCGTCCCGCTAAAATCCGACTTTCAGAGTAGGGATTGCATGAAGACGCGTATGACAGACCACATCGTTTGCACAGTCGAGGAGCTCCCCGAGGGAGCGCGGAAGATCGTCGAGGCCGAGGGCTTCCTGATCGGCGTCTTCAACTGCGGCGGCGAGTTGCTCGCGATCGAGGACCGCTGCTCCCACGACGACGGGCCGCTCGCCGAAGGCGAGCTCGACTGCGCCGCCGGCACGGTCGAGTGCCCGCGCCACGGCTCGATCTTCGACCTGAGGACCGGCCGTCCCAAGACCCTCCCCGCCTTCGCGCCGGTCGAGACCTTCCCGGTCCGCGTCGAGGACGGGCAGATCAAGCTGGAGGTCGACTGACATGAACCCGCCCGAGACCGCGGCGCTCGATGCCAAGCAGGCCGAGCGCGAGGCGATCAAGGACATCAACCAGGACTACAAGACGAAGTTCGGCTTCAACGACCCCGAGACCGGCTACGTCTACAAGGCGCCGAAGGGGCTCAGCCGGCAGCTCGTCGAGGACATCTCCGAGTACAAGGACGAGCCGCAGTGGATGCGCGAGTTCCGGCTCAAGGCGCTCGAGCACTTCCTCGCCCGCCCGGTCCCGCAGTGGGGCGCCAACCTCAACCAGATCGACTTCGACGACATCCACTACTTCGTACGCGCCTCCGAGAAGGCGGAGCGGAGCTGGGACGACGTCCCCGACGAGATCAAGAAGACGTTCGACCGGCTCGGCATCCCCGAGGCCGAGCGCGACTTCCTCGCCGGCGTCGGCGCCCAGTACGAGTCCGAGGTCGTCTACCACCAGGTCCGCAAGGACCTCGAGGAGCAGGGCGTCCACTTCGTCGACATGGACACCGGCCTGCGCGAGCACGAGGACATCGTCCGCGAGCACTTCGCGTCGCTGATCCCGCCGAACGACAACATGCTGGCGGCGCTCAACTCCGCCGTCTGGTCGGGCGGCTCGTTCGTCTACGTCCCCCCCGGGGTCGAGGTCGAGATGCCGCTGCAGGCCTACTTCCGGATCAACACCGAGAACATGGGCCAGTTCGAGCGGACGCTGATCATCGCCGACGAGGGCTCCGACGTGCACTACATAGAGGGCTGCACGGCCCCCGTCTACTCGACCGACTCGCTGCACTCGGCGGTCGTCGAGCTGATCGCCCGCCCCGGCGCCCGGATCCGCTACACGACCGTCCAGAACTGGTCGCAGAACGTCTACAACCTCGTCACCAAGCGGGCGCGGGCGGAGGCCGACGCGACCGTCGAGTGGGTCGATTGCAACCTCGGCTCGAAGATCACGATGAAGTACCCGTCGGTCTACCTGATGGGCGAGCGCGCCCACGGCGAGATCCTCTCGATCGCCTTCGCCACCGACGGCCAGCACCAGGACGCCGGCGGCAAGATCATCCACGCCGCCCCGAAGACGACCTCGTCGATCTTCGCGAAGTCGATCTCCAAGGACGGCGGCCGCTCGACCTATCGCGGCCTGCTCGAGGTCGCCAAGGGGGCGAGTCAGGCACGCTCGAAGGTCGTCTGCGACGCGCTGCTGCTCGATCCCGAGTCGCGGTCGGACACCTACCCGACGATCCGGATCGACGAGAACGACGCCAACGTCGGCCACGAGGCCTCGGTCTCGAAGATCGGCGAGGAGCAGCTCTACTACCTGCAGTCGCACGGCCTCGACGAGGAGGAGGCCTCGAAGCTGATCGTCAACGGCTTCATCGAGCCGGTCGTCAAGGAGCTGCCGATGGAGTACGCGGTCGAGCTGAACCGCCTGATCGAGCTGCAGATGGAGGGTTCAATTGGCTGAGGTCGCCGTCACCGAAGCGACCGTCGTCGAGCCGGACTGGCTGAACGAGCGCCGCTCCCGCGGCGCCGGGCTCGCCGAGTCACTCGAACTTCCGACGAAGAAGGCGAAGGGCTGGGAGTTCACCGACCTCTCGCGGCTCGACCTCGCGTCATTCGAGCCCGCCGCGGGCGGCGATCCGGCGGCGGCGGACGGGCTGACGACGAGGCTCACCGTGCCGGCGGGATCGGCCGGCGTCACCCAGGTCGACGCCGCATCGCGCGCCGACCTGCCGGTGCCGGGCGGCAACGGCCGCCCCGACGAGGTGGCGGTGATGAGCCTCGCGGAGGGGGTCGAGCGGTTCGGCGACCTCGTCGCCGAGCGGCTCGCGACGATCGTGCCCGGCGGCTCCGATCCGTTCGTCGCCGTCAACGAGGCGGGATGGACCGGCGGCGCCCTCGTCTACGTGCCGCGCAACGCCTCCCTCGAGCACCCGATCTCGCTCACCGCGGTCCAGCAGGCCGCCGGTCGCAGCCTCAACTGGCGCTCGCTGATCGTGCTCGAGGAGGGAGCCGAGGCCGAGGTCTGGGAGCGCTACATCTCCGTCGACGACGAATCCGAGGGGCTCTTCAACGGCGTCACGGAGCTGATCGTCGGCGATGGGGCGAACCTGCGCTACGTCTGTGGCCAGGACCTCTCGGAGCGCTCCTGGGCTTTCGCCAGCCAGCGCGCCGAGGTCGGCCGCGACGGGCACCTCGAATGGGTGGCGCTCGGCTTCGGCTCCGCCAACGGCAAGGTCAGGATGGAGACGAAGCTCGCCGGACGCGGCGCCGGCGCCCGCGTCACCGGCGCCTACGTCGGCGACGGGCGCCAGCATCTCGACTACGACACCACCCAGGAGCACGCGGCCGAGGACACGAGCTCCGATCTCGCCTTCCGCGGCGTTCTCGACGGCCGCTCGACGGCCGTCTGGCGGGGGATGATCAACGTCGACAGGGGTGCCCAGCGCACCGATGCCTTCCAGGACTGCCGCAACCTGATCCTCTCCCCGCGGGCCCACGCCGACGCGATCCCCGGCCTCGAGATCGAGGCCGACGACGTCGCCTGCACGCACGCCGCCGCGATCGCCCAGATCGACCCCGACCAGCTCTTCTACCTGACCTCGCGCGGGCTGCCGGCGGAGCGGGCCAGCGAGCTGATCGTCGGCGGGTTCCTCGCCGAGCTCGTCGAGCGGATCCCCGCGGGAGCCGTCGCCGACGCGCTCGCCGACGCGCTCGACGCCCGGCTCGGCGAGCTCCTCGCCTGAGCGCGATGGCGCGGACGGCGGCCGCCCTGCTGGTCGGCGCGGCGCTCGCCACGGGCGTCGGGTGCGGCGAGCAGACCTTCACGGCGAGCGAGCTCGTCGACGCCGCCAACGCGGAGGGAGCGCAGCTCGACCTCGGCGAGCGGCTGACCACGAGCCCCGAGGGCACCGAGGTCTACGTGGTCGGGTCCGCCGCCTCCCCCGGGGACGCCAACCCGCAGCTCGTCGGCGGCGGCGGCAAGGGGACGCTGGTCGTCGCCGACGGCTCCGGGAGCGGCGCCGAGGAGTTCGAGCGCTGCGAGGCGACGGCCGACCTGACCTGCTTTCGGGCATCGAACGTCGTCCTCCGCTTCGAATCGCTCGACGCGCCCGACCAGGCGCGGATCAGCGCTGCGATCTCGGCGCTGGCCTCGGACGGCTGAGCCGCCGACCGGCGGATCCCGGCGTCAGGGGGCCCCGGAGCCGCCTTGGGAGTCCCCTTCTTCTTCCTGCCGGCGCCGCTCGCGGATCGTCGCGATCGCCACCGCGATCAGCACGACGGCCGCCGGGACCACGTAGGGAAGCCAGTGGCCCGCGTGGGCGAGGACGGGCGTCACGCGTTGGCCTGCGAGAGCAGGTAGAGACCGAGAACGCTGAAGAAGACCATCGTGGCGAGCATCCAGACCTGAGAATAGGCGGCGGTGCGCGAGTCCGCCCACAGCGCCAGCGCGCGGTCGTGGCCGAGCGCGAGCGCGATCACGTGGCCGGCGACGATCGCCCCGAACTGGACGTACCAGATCGCGTTGGCGCCGATCAGCCCGTAGTCGATCCCCTGACCGGCGGTGCCGAAGATGTCGGAGCCGTCCCCGAACGGATCGGAGAGCAGGAACGTGAGCTGGGCCTGCTCCTGGTAGACGACGAGGCTGAAGTAGTGGGCGACGAGGTAGGCGAGCGCGATCGGTATGAAGGCGTGAGCGAAGCGGCGGGCGAGATCGAGCGCCGAGCGCCTGCCCTCGACCATCCGCATCCCGTAGATCCCGGCCCAGAAGATCGCCGCCACGGCGAGCATAGTTCCTGCCAGAAACAGCGTGTTCGTGAGCCGCAGCGCCGTCGTCGGCGTCAGCCCGGCGTCGGTCAGCGTCCGAAACAGGGAGCCGATCGGCTCCTCCAGGACGCCCTCCTGGGCGCCGTCGAAGGTCGTGGCTCCGATCGCGACGAGGACGAGCGCCAGCGAACCGGCCGGAAGCGCCCAGCGGGTCGCCCCGGCGAGCAGCGGGCGGCGGCCGAGGCGGCCGTCGCGGACCTCGAGGACGGCGAGGCTGGCGAACATCCCGAAGTACTGCGTGAACGTCTCGCCGCGGTCG
>CAZTGN010000014.1:18149-21404 GCA_964613275.1 uncultured Conexibacter sp.
CGGTCCAGCGCTCGATCCCGAACAGGCCCATGGCGACGAACGTGTAGAGCGAGTAGGCGACGGTCGCGGTGGCGATCGTGTTCGGCGTCACGCCCGGCGCCGCGAACCCGGTCTGGCCCCAGACGAGCTCCAGGAAGACGAAGCCGACCAGCCCCGCCACGGCGGGCCAGCGCCCGAGCCGCTCCGGGTACGCCAGCGGCGCCTTCTGCGTCTGCCCGACGAGGCGAGCGAAGCCGGCGGCGGCGACGTGGGCGATCGCCCGCCACGGGTTGAAGGCGCGGAAGACGTCGCCGAAGAGGACGCTGAGGACCACGGTCCCGAGCCAGAAGGTGACGAAGACGAACGTCACCGAGAAGTTCCGGTCGGGCGCATCGACGCCCGCGATCCCGGTCCAGACGACGAGGACCAGAAGCAGCACGCCGGCGCTGCCGGCCGCGATCCGGGCCGGCCGGCCGGCGAGAGCCGCGCCGAGGCGCTCGCCCAGCGGCCGCCACCGGTAGTCCTCGAACCGGACCGTCCGCCACCCGAGCGTCAGCGCCACGAACGAGACGATCAGGATCACCGACGAGCCCCATGCGAAGAGCCAGTCCGGCAGCGGCAGATCGGAGCGGCCGACGAGCCCGTGGGCGGCGGCGGTCGACGGCAGCAGGGCGGCGCTGACGGCGGCGCTCAGCAGCGCCCAGCCGGCGACGGCCGCCAGCGCCCGCGCCGATCCGCCAGTCACCACCGCCGGCGCCCGCCGCCGCCCGTTCACGGGTTGACCGTCAGCTCGGCGATCTGGGCGCCGGAGTGGTGCAGCTCGACCTCGAAGACGCCTTCGAGGTCGGCCGGGAAGTCGAACGCGGCGGTTTCGCCGGGCCCGACCTCACCCTCGACGTCGTAGCCGTGGACGTGGACCTCGTCGGCGCTGTCGGAGGTGACGGCGAAGCGGATGTCATCGCCCTCGTCGAACTCGAGCTCGGCGACGCCGCCCTTGGGCTTGCCGCCCACGATCTCGATCACCGGGACCGGTCGGCCGCTCCCGTTCCCGTGGTGGCCGCGGCCGCTCCCGTTCCCGTGCTGGCCGCGGTCGCGGCCGTCGCCGGCGCCGGCGGTCGTGGTCGTCGTGGTCGCCTCGGTCGCGGTCGGCCCCTCGTCGTCACCACCGCCCCTGAAGGCGAAGAAGAGGCCGACGATGACCGCGAGGGTCACGAGCAGGGCAGCGATCCTGGTTCCGTTCGATTGCATCGTTCCTCCTTCGAGGAGCTACTTCGGAGTGGTTGTCGCCGGTTGACCGGCAGGCGTCGTGTGGTCGATCGAGGGGGCGTCGATCGACTCGCTGGAGCCTCCGAACACGTAGAGGGCCAGGGCGACCAGGGCGATGGCGATGCCGAGGCAGATGCCGATCGCGAGGTCGGTCCGGCTCATCGTCGCAGCAGGCTAGCCGATCGACTTCCCGGCCCACCGCGGCTCGCGGCGGGTCAGGCGATCAGCGGCGGTCCGCGGCCGGCCCGGAGGCGGGCGAGCGGGGAGAGCGGGGCTCGCTCGTCGCGACGGCCGCTCGACACGACGCCGGGCTCCTCGCGTGGATCACGTTCGATCAGGCGCCGCCGGGCCTCGTGCAGCGTCCCGAGGCCCGGTACGGTCCCGGCCAGCAGGATCGGGACGACGATGGCCAGCAGCGGAGCGAGGGCGAGCAAGCCGCCCGCGGCCGCAACCGCCAGCACCAGCGGGGCAGCGGCGGCGAGGAATGCCGCGGCAGCGCGCCGTTCGAGCCTGACGGGTGCCTGATCCACGCCGGCAACGGTACAGTCCCGGGCGTGACCGTCGGCCCTCCGTCCTCCCAGCGGCGAGCCGCGGCCGCCTTCGCCGCGCTCGCCGCCCCGGCGGGGCTCCTTCGCGCATTCGCGCTCGGCCTGGCGACCACGACTCTCCTCGCCGGCCATGCCGACGCCCACCAGGGCGACCCCAACTTCAGATCCGAGGTGAAGGGCTTCAAGCCGCCCGTCGACGGCCTGAGCGCCGAGATCCTCAACTACGACTCCGACATCGTCCTGACCAACGACGGCGACAGCACGGTCATCGTCGAAGGCTACGAGGGCGAGCCCTATCTGCGCTTCTCGCCCGACGGGGCGGTCGAGGCCAACCTCGCCTCGCCCGCCTACTACCTGAACACCGACCGCTACGGCGATGCGAAGGTGCCGGCGACCGCCGATCCCGAGGCGGAGCCCGACTGGAAGCTCGTCGCGGGGACCGGCGAGCTCTCCTGGCACGACCACCGCTCGCACTACATGAGCACCTCGATCCCGCCGCAGGTCGAGGACGAGGGGCAGCGCACGAAGATCTTCGACTACGAGATCCCGCTTCGCGTCGACGGAAGGCCGGCGGCGATCCGGGGAACCCTCTACTGGGTCGGCTCCTCCGGATCTCCGATCGTTCCGTTCATCGCCCTCGGACTCGTCGCGATCGGCTCGGTGGTCCTCGTCCTCGCGGTCCGCAGGCGGCGGGCGCGGGGCCGGCCGGAGGCCTGAGCCGCGGCGGCTGCCCCGGGTCCCGGCCCGCGGGGATGGCGCCCGGTTCGGGACCGGGGCCGTGGATCTCTGCGATGCTCGCGCCGTGCGGCCGCAGCGCGACGACATAGCGATCCCGTCCTTTCCTCCGGGCATCACCTGGATCGGGACCGAACCGCCCCTCAGCGAGCGGTTGACGGCCCGCGCGGCGCTGCTCGTCCACTTCTTCGAGCTGGGCGAGCTGAGCAGCGTCAGGACCCTGCCCTTCGTCTCGGCGCTCGCTCGCGCCTACGCCGACAACGGCCTCTCCGTCCTCGGGGTTCACTCGCCGCGCTCCCGGCTCGCGGCCTCCGACGCGGCGCTTCGGGTCGGGCTCGCCCGCCTCGACATCGACCTCCCGGTCGGAAACGACAGCGAGCACCGGATCTGGCACGCCTACGGCTGCCGCGGGTGGCCGTCGACCTTTCTCTGGGGGCAGGGCGGGACGCTGCGCTACGCGCACTTCGGCGAGGGCGCCTACCACGAGACCGAGGACGCGGTCCGCGCCGCGCTCGCCGCCACCGGTCACGAGCTCCCGGAGCCGATCCTCGAGCCGCCCCCGACAGGGCGCCAGCCGCGGATCGGCAAGCCGAGCGAGGAGGTCTTCCCGGGCGGCGCGCACGATGTGCCGTGGACGCCCGCGGAGCCCGGCGAGCCGCTCGAGGTCGAGTACGCGGGCGCCGGCGCGTGGGCGGCGCTCGACGGCACCGGGACCGTCGGGCTCGCC
>CAZTGN010000015.1:0-20948 GCA_964613275.1 uncultured Conexibacter sp.
GAGGCCGGGAGGCGGCTGGGCGCGGACGCTGGTGGCGCTGCGGCCTGCGGCCGTGAGCCGACGAGGACGTAGGCCCAGGCGTCTCCCGGCCCGCGAAAGACAGAGCGGGCCCGAGGGCCCGCTCTGTCGGGGAGGAGAGGTGGGGAGCCGTGGCTCCCCGGTCTACCCGCGAGGTATGTGTGCGGGCAGATCCCACCGGATGCCTCCTCTCGTGGGCCGGCCGAGTCGCTTCGGGCCGGCCCGGCACCCGGGCTAAGTGGTCCTAGACCAGCTCGGTCACACGCTCGCGAACCTCGCGAATGCGCTGCTCGGCGTCCTTGCGGTTGGCCTTCAGCGTCGACTCCGCGTCTCGGCGCCGGGCCTTGACCTCGCGCTCGACCTGCGTCCGGGCGCGCTTGACCTCGCGCCTGACCTGGTTGCGGGTCTTCTTGACCTCGCGCTCGACCTGGTTGCGGGTCCGCTTGGCGCGCTGGACGGCGCGCCTGCGGGCGCTGCCGCCGCGGCGCTCGACCTTGTTCAGCTCGCGACGGAGCTGGGTGCGGACGCGGCGAGCCTCGACCTCGCGCTTGCTCGGCGTGTTCAGCCGATCGCCGATCCCGTTGATCCGCTCGGCCGCCGTCAGGGCGGCGCCGACCGGGACGTCGATCGCGGTCTCGGCGGCGGCGCGGACGTCGTCGGCCGCGGCCTCGACGCCGGCGCGCGCCTGGTGCAGGGTGGTCGTCGCCTCGTGGGCGGTCTCCTCGGCCGAGCGCTTGGCGTCGGCCTCGGTGCGGGCGGCGCCCCGCTTCGCGGTTGCCGCGGTCCGCTGCGCCGCCGTGCGCGTCTTCGTGGCCTGGGCCTTTGCCGTGGACTTCGCCCTGCTGCGTGTCGCGCTCGTCGAGCGGGTGCTGCTGCTGCTGCTGCTGTTGTTGTTGGTAGCCATTCGAGTTCTCAACCCCTCGGTTCCGGTGGTGGTCCTGAAGTTGTGCTCAATCTAAGATCCTTACAACTAAGGATGTTCCTAGTGTAGCACCGAACGCTTGTTCTTACACGGGGCGACGAGCCCAGTTACGGAGCCGAATGTGAGTCACCTCACAGAGCGCTGCAAGAGGGCCGTGCCGGCGTCCCGCTCAGCCGTCCTGGCGGGCGACGCTCGCCTCATGGGCGTCGCGCACGACCCCGAGCTGCTCGGCCGTACGGGCGCCGACGACCGGATAGCGCACCTCGAGGTCGAGCCCGGCGTCGGCGAGCTCGCAGCCGACGAACTCGACCAGGGCGCCGGCCTCGCGGGCGATCAGCTGCGCGGCGGCGGCATCGACCGAGCGGCACGGTCGTGCCGAGATCATCGCGTCGAAGCGGCCGCAGGCGACGTAGCCGAGCGTGATCGCGATCGAGCCGACGACCCGCACCCGGTACGCCTTTCCCTGCAGGGCCTCGACGGCGCCGAGGATCCAGCGCGGGTCTGCCGACTCGAGGCCGACCACCTCGAGCGGCATCGGCTCGTGCGGCTCGATCCGGGCGCCGTTGAGGCGGGCGCCCTCTCCCCGGACGGCGCTGAGCTCCTCGCCGGCGCCGAAGTCGTGGACGAAGCCGAAGCCGACGTCGGCCATCGAGTCGCCGTCGGCGACGGCGACCGACAACGAGTGCGAGGGGATCGTCCTGCGTACGTTCATCGAGCCGTCGATCGGGTCGATCACGACCCGGTGGACCGGCTCGCCGGAGCCGAGCACCACCTCGCCCCGCTCCTCGCTGACGGCGGCGAGGGAGGCTCCGCCGGCGGCAATCCGCTCGAGCTCCTCGAAGACGATGTCCTCGCAGCGGCGATCGAGCTCCAACGCCATGTCGCCGCCCTCGCCACGGCCCTCGTAGCGGCTGCGGTCGGCGATGCCCGTCGTCGCCGCGAACAGGTCGGCCTGCCGGGCCGCCATCCGCCGGCAGGCGTCGAGCCAGTCGATCCCGAGGTCCACGGTGGCAATGGTATTGAGCGTCGTCGGGCGGGCAGGCGGGCCCCGCTACCGTTGCCCCGATGGAGGCGACCAGCGGCGACGACGCGCTCGACCGGGCCCTGGGCCTGAGAGCGGGCCCGGCCCTCGTCGCGGGCGTCGCCGGGTCCGGTCGGACCGAGCTGCTCGCGCGCAAGGCCGCCGCCGTTGCGTCCGCGGGCGGCACGGTCCTACTCGTCACCCGGACGGAGGCCAACCGGGCCCGCCTGCGCGAGCGGGTGGCGACGCTGCTCGCCGGCCCCTTCGAGGAGGTGCCGATCGAGACCTGGGCCGGCCTTGGCGAGCGGCTCCTGCGCGAGCACGCGCTCGAGGCCGGGATCGATCCGTTCTTCGAGGTGGCCGGTTCCGCCGACCGGCTCGCCCTGCTGCTCGATCGTCTCGACGATCTGCCGCTGCGCCGGCACGAGATCCGCGGCAACCCCGCCGGCCTGCTGGCCGGCCTGCTCGAGCGGATCGATGCGCTCAAACGTCAGGGGGTCGGGCCCGCCGAGCTCCGCGACCTCGCGCGCGCCGCCGAGCGGGGAGCGGACGGACGCGACGATCGCGAGGCGGCGCTGCGCGAGCTCGAGCTCAGCGACCTCTACGACCGCCACGACGCGATCATGATCGAGCTCGGCATGCTGGACGAGGGCGAGCTGGTGCTCGAGCTCGGACGGCTGCTCAGCCGTCACCCCGAGATCGGCGCTGCGCTCGGCGGCCGCTACGAGTGGCTCCTGGTCGACGAGCTCGAGGACGCGGGTCCGCCGCAGATCGCCTGCCTGCAGCTGCTGGCGCCGCACGGCAACCTGATCGCCGCATGCGATCCCGAGCAGGGGCTCGGAGCCGAGCGCGGCTTCGGCGAAGCCGCCCTGCTCGGGTTCGTCGAGCGGTTCCCCGCGGCCGAGCGGATCGATCCCGGCCCGAGTCGGCGTTCGGGAGGCGACGCAGCGCGGGCGCTGGCGCGGGCAACGGCGCTCGTGCCAGCGTCGTACCGGGGTGCCGTGCCCAGATCCGAGTGGCTCGGGACGCCCGGCGGCGAGGGGTCCGTGCGGTTCTGGCGCTGTGCCAACGAGCGCGCCGAGGCCCAGGCGGTGGCGCGGGAGATCGAGCAGGCGCTCGCCTCGGGTGGCTGCCGGCCGGAGGACGTGTGCGTGCTGACCGGCTCCGGAGCCGGCGAGCGGCGGCTGATCGCGGCAGCGCTGGAGGAGCGCAACGTCCCCTTCAGCAGCACGGGCTCGGCCGCCTTCTTCGGCCGCCCCGAGGTCCGTGACGCGATCGCCTGGCTGCGTGCGCTCGCCGACCCGACCGATTCCGCCGCGGTGGTGCGGGCGCTGACGCGGCCGCCGACCGAGCTGCGCTCCGTCGATCTCGCCCGCTGCACGACGATCGCGCGCCGGCGCAAGCTCGACATGGTCTCGGCCGTCGAGGCGGCGCTCGAGAGCCCGCAGCTGCCGCCGCCGTCGCGGGACAGGCTCCGTGCCTTCCTGAAGCTCTATCGCGGCGCTGCAGCCGCCTTCGACGGCCATCGTCCCGACGCCTTCGTGCGGCGGCTGATCGAGCGCGTCGGGTTTCGCCGCCACGCGCTCTTCGCCGCCAGCCCGGAGACGGCGGAGCGGCTGGTCAACCTCTCGCGCCTGGCCGAGCTCGCCGCCGCCTGGACCCGCCGCCGCCCCGATGGCTCGACCCGCGACTTCGTCCGCTACCTCGCCGCCGTCGGTGAGGCCGGGCAGCGGTTCAGCCGGCCCGCCGAGCCGCCACCGGCGGGCGCGGTGCTGCTCGCCGAGCCCGAGCAGGTGAAGGGCATGGAGTTCGACCGCGTCTATCTGCTCGGGCTCAGCCGCGGCGCCCTGCGCGCGGGCGTCGAGCGCGCCCGCTGGATCCCGACCGACCTGCTCGACGCGGAGCCACCCCCGCTCGGCGACGTCGCCGACGCGCTTGCGGCCCGGCGCGCCTACTTGGCCCTGAGTCGCGCCCGCGACTCGGTCGTTCTCTCCCACGCCGAGCAGGTGCGCGGCGCCGCGACCGCGCCCGCACCGCTGTACGAGGCGATCCGCGACGAGCTCGACGGCCGCGAGGAGCGGCACGAGGAGGAGCTGTTCGGCCCCGCCGAGGGCCTGCACGCGACCTACCGGATGCTCCGCGACGAGGTGCTCGAGGCATCGTGGCGGGCCGGGGCGGCGCTGAGCGAGATGCGGCTCGACACCGCCGAGGACGTCAACCGCGCCGTCGCCCGCTACCTGGAGCTGCTGAAGCTGGCGGCGCTGATCCAGCGACCCGGCGACGAGCCCGAGCGTGAAGCGATCGCCGCCCTCAACGAGCTGATCGGCCGGATCGCGACGCCGGAGCAGCTCGCCGAGCTGAGCCGCTCGGCGCTCGACGAGTACGTCCTCGGCGAGGACCGCGACCGGACCCGGCGCAGCGAGGAGCTGGCGAGCCGGGCCGAGCCGGGACTCGAGGCGTTCCTGCCCCAGCGCGGCGGCGGCCTCGCGCTCTCGGCCTCCGACGTCGACCTCTACCTGACCTGCCCGCTCAAGTACAAGTTCGCGCGCGTCTTCGCGATCCCGCAGGAGCCGACGATCAACCAGCGGTTCGGGATCCTGATCCACAACGTCCTCGAGCGCTACCACGCCGAGGAGCTGCGCGACGGCGGCGATGTCGGGCTGAGCCGTCTGCTCGACCTCTTCGAGGCGGGCTGGCGGCGGACCGGCTTCGGGTTCACCGACGACGAGCTCCAGTACCGCGACCGGGCGGTCGCCGCCCTCGCCCGCTACCACGAGCGCCACAACGCCGGTGCCGCCCGCCCGGTCTGGCTCGAGCGCCGCTTCTCGTTCCGGATCGGCGAGACGACGGTCGGCGGCCGCGTCGACCGCGTCGACCGCCATCCCGATGGCAGCTACGAGCTGATCGACTACAAGACCGGGCCCCCGAAGACCGCCGCCGAGCTCGCCGACGACCTCCAGATCGCCCTCTACCGCGTCGCCGCCCGCGAGGCGTGGGACATCGAGGCAGCCGACGGCGCCTACTGGTACGTGCTCGACGACGAGAAGGTTCCGGCCGGCGGCGAGCCCGACGCGCTCGAGCGGGTCGGCCGCACCGTCACCGACGTCGCCGCCGGCATCGGCGGCCAGGACTTCGAGCCCCGTCCCTCGTTCGAGGTCTGCTCCTGGTGCGACTACCGCCTGATCTGCCCCGCGAGTGAAGCCTGAGCGCCGAACGTCAATTACCGGGGACGCAAGATCCAGAAGATGCTTGACGCGTGGACGATAGACGGGGATACTTCGGCGGTTGTCGAGTGGAACGGGAGGTACCCACGATGGGTGCGTGGCGAGTTCCGGTAGCGGTCGTTGTCGTGCTGGCGGCCGCCGGTGGGCAGGTGGTTGCGGCGATTGGTGGCTCCGGCGAAAACGAGCTGCTGTCTGCTTCGGATTGCCCTGACGCGACGAAGGCATTCGAAAACGCCGGTGTCGAGGCACCTACCGCTCATGAGTCATGCCCGGCACCCTCAGAGATCGATGGGATGGTTTCGCAGCTGGAATTGATGAGTGAACGGCGCGCAGCGCTGGAGGCCAGACTCGGAGAAACCGAGGAACCATGACGGTGATGCGAACCGTGATCCTGGTTGCGATCGCGTTCGCGGTTTCCCGCTTCGACAGGAGCGTTTGCCCACACCCTCGTGTGGGACGACTGCCTCGATGCGTGCCCGGAGCCGGATAACTGGCCTGGCCACGAACACACTGACTTGATGGCTTCGCGCGGCGGTTACGACGACGTCGGTAGCCAATCGGACGTCGATTCGATGCTGCTGGGTGATGGCGTGGACGTGGGCTTGGCTGGTGGCAACAATGACAGTGCGGACGGGGGAACCTCAGGAGACGATGTCGACGGCGAGTCTGGCGATGACAGCGTTGACGGGGAAGACGGGTTTGACACAGTGCGAGGGGGCCCAGGAGATGACACGGTCCGAGGTGGGCCCGGCAATGATGATGTACGCGGCGGCGATGGCACCAACGATGACTGCTATGGCGGGGCGGGCGATGACACGTTCAGCGGCTGCGACGGGAACGTGCACGACGACTGACCTTTCACGCTAGCTGGCGTATGCGACGGAGCCGACCGAAGCGGACGGCCGATGGCCGGAGCATTCGTCGGAGTTACTCAGTCCCGCTGCTGGCGCAGGAACCGCTGGAACTCCTGGGCGATCGCGTCGCCGGAGGGGACGTCCTCCTGGGCGAAGCCGGCGACCTCGTCCTGCTGCTCCTCGAGCTGCTCGACCATCTCCCTGATCTCCGGGTTGGCGGCGACGGCCTCGGTGACCTGCTGCTCGAAGGCGACCGCGGCCTGCTCGAGCTCGGGGGCCTCGACCGCGATCCCGATCATGCCCTCGAGGCGGCGCAGGAGCGCCAGCCCGGCCTTCGGGTTCGGGACGGCGGCCGCGTAGTGGGGGACCGCGGCCCAGAGGCTCGCGGCGGCGAGGCCGCGCTCGCGGCAGATCGCGTGGAAGATGCCGAGGACGCCGGTCGGCCCCTCGTAGGCGACGTCCTCGAAGCCGAGCTGCTCGATCATCGCGTCGTCGGTGGCGAGGCCGGTGATCGGAACGGGTCGGGTGTGGGCGACGTCGGCGATCAGCGAGCCGAACGTGACCACGGACTCGACGCCGCAGGCCTCGGCGACGTCGAGGACGGCGTTGCAGAAGGTGCGCCAGCGGGTGCTCGGCTCGGTACCGCTGATCACCAACAGGTCGCGCTCGGCGTCGGCGGCCTTCGCGGCGACGATCAGGTTGTCGGGCCAGTCGACGTCCTGCATGCGGCCGCCGGCGATCTCGATCGTCGGCCGGTTCGCCTGGAAGTCGAAGAACTCCTCGGGGTCGATCTGGGCGACGAGCTCGGTCTCGAGCGACGTGCCGATCGCGCCGAGCGCGGTGCCGGCGGCGCTGGCGGCGTCGTTCCAGCCCGAGAAGGAAGCGACGAGCACGGGGGAGCGCAGCGCCGGGGGCTCCCGCTCCCAGATGATCGACTGGATCGGCTCCATCGCGCCCACAGTAGCGCCGGCGGATCGATAGGCGCGCCAGCCGGTGCCGCGGCGTCCGGGCGGGACTGCATGATCGCGACATCGATGAGGCCGCCGCCAATCCCGCAGCCGCTTCGACCCCCGAGGGGGTCGCGGCGCTGCAGCCGGGCCGACCCCTCGCGGGGCGCTTCGCGGTGGCTCGCAAGGATCGCCAGCAGGCGAAGAACGGCGCTCCCTACCTGAGCCTCGAGCTGCGCGACCGGACCGGCTCGGTCCCGGCCCGGATCTTCCGCGACGTCGACGTGCTCGGCGCCCGCTTCGAGCGCGGCGACGCGATCGAGGTCCGCGGCAGGGTCGAGCGCTTCCGCGGAGCCCTCTCGGCCGAGGTCACGGCGCTGCGCCGGATCGAGCCCGCTGACTTCGATCCGGCCGAGTTCCTGCCGTCGGCCTACCGCTCGGTCGAAGAGCTCGAGGGCTTCCTCGAGCACCTGACCCGGGAGGTCCACGATCCGGCCCTGCGCGGGGTGGTCGAGCGGGTGCTGAACACCGAGCCCGTCGCCTCCGAGTTCCGCCGCGCCCCCTGCACGCGGGGCGGCCACCACGCCTACCTCGGCGGCCTGCTCGAGCACACCGTCGCGGTCGGCACGCTCGTCGGCGAGGTCTGCCAGCTCCACCCGAAGCTCGACTCCGACCTGCTGATGGCGGCGGCGCTCCTCCACGACGTCGGCAAGTCGCGCGAGTTCACCTACGGAGCCGAGTTCGGGATCAGCGACGAGGGCGCGATGCTCGGCCACCTCGCGATCGGCGCCGCGCTGATCGAGCCCGCGGCGACGCGGCTGGAGCCGCCGCGACGGCTGGCGCTCCTTCACTGCGTGCTCAGCCATCACGGGCCCGAGGCGGCCGGTCGGGTCCGCGGCGGCGGCTCCGGCTTCGCCTCCGCGGAGGCCCTCGCGCTCGCCCGCCTCAACTCCCTCGATGCCGCGGTCAAGGGAGCGCTCGAGCACGGGCTCCGCTAGCGGAAGAGCAGCCTCGCGGTCAGCGACTTCTTCGACCTCGAGTGGCCGATCTTGCCCCAGATCGCCACGTCGCACTTCGGGCCCCGCTTCGGCGGCATCTTGATGTTGAACCTGACCGGCGTGGTCCCCTGGTTGCCGGTCGAGCGCCACACGTCGGGCGCGGAGTAGTCGCGGGAGCAGGTGTTGGTGTAGGCCCACTCGATCCGCTGGTGGCTCGGCCTGGAGGTGATCTTCCCGTCGAGCTCGCGCGGGCGGTGCACCGTCCCGAGCGCGACGACGTTGGGCTTCTCGCCGCGCGAGCGGTCCTTGTCGAGCAGCTTCATGCCGCCCTTGCCGTCGGAGGTGCGAACGGTGCTGAAGCCGGCGATCCGGGCGTACTTGTCCGGGAACGGGTAGCCATCGGAGGTGACGAACGGGGCCGATCCCGACTGGCCGCCGGGCTTGCCGCCCCCTCCGGCCCGCGCGAGCGCGCCGCTGCGCTTGGTCTCGTTCTCCCGCTCGCAGGAGAACAGCCGCTCGCTGCCGCCGCGGTAGTTGCAGACGTCGAAGCCGGCATCGCCCCAGAAGTCATCACGGCCCTCGCCGCCGGTGAGCTCGTCGTCTCCGTCGCTGCCGTACAGCTCGTCGGCGTTCGACTCGCCGAAGAGCGAGTCGTTGCCCCCGTCACCCCGGAGGAGATCGTCGGAGCCGCCGCCGCGGAGGGTGTCGTCGCCGCCGTGTCCGAAGATCCTGTCCTCGCCGATGTTGCCCTGGAGGACGTCGGGCAGCTCCGAGCCGACGATCCGGTCGTCGTCGTAGCCGCCGTTCATGTACTGCGCCCCCTCGTCATCCCCCTTCGTGAGCCGGACCGACAGCTTGTCGTTGAGCGTGCCGCCGAAGATCTGATCGCCCCCGCCACCGACCACGACGTCGGCGCCGTAGTCACCGTCGATGAAGTCGAGGCCGTCGCCCCATGCGGTGACCCGGTCCTCCTCGGAGCCGCCGAGCACGTAGTCGTCCCCCGCACCTCCCTCGGTCTCGTCCCTGCCCTCCTCGCCATAGACGGCGTCGCCGCCGCCGTCGCCGAAGACCTTGTCGTTGCCGGTCCCGCCGCAGACGATGTCGTCGCCACCACGGCCGTAGACGCGGTCGTTGCCGTTGCCGCCGTTGAGGATGTCGTCGCGGGGCGTGCCGTAGAGCCGGTCGTTGCCGTCGCCGGCGTTGTACTTGACGCCCTTGCCGCGAGCGTGGATCGTCCGCCCCTTGCTGTCCCCCTCCTTGTCGAACTTGCGACAGATCAGCATGTCGGCCGCCTCCGAGGGCGGCGGAATCAGCAGGGTCGCGAGCAGGGCGATGGCGACCGCGAGCAGGGCCGTGCGCCCCGATCCCGCCCCGATCAGGCGGAGCGGCGGCTCGCCGTACGTCCCCGGGCCCGTGTCTGTGATCGCTCGGCCTCGCATCTCTTGATAGCCATTCGGCGGCGCGCGCCCCGGCCTTGAATCATCAATCGTCGGCGCTCGGCCGGCGGCGCTGGCGCTTGCGCTCCGAGCGGCGGCGCTTGTCGGCGAGGCGGCGATCGCGGGCGGCCCGGCCCGGCCCGGTCGGCCGCCGCTTCTTGCCGGGGGCGGCGGCCTCGGCGAGGCGAGCCCGCAGGCGCTCGAGAGCGATGACGCGGTTGCGGGCCTGGCCGCGGGACTCCTGGGCGACGGCGGTGACGCGGGGACCGAGGCGCCCCGCGATCCGATCGGCGACCGCCGCCGGCAGGGCGGTCGAGGCCCGGACGTCGAAGACCGCCTCGACCCGCGAGGCGGTCACGTTCGCGTGCTGGCCGCCGGGCCCTCCGGAGCGGCTCGCCCGGAGCTCGATCTCGCCGAGCGGGATCGTCAGGCCCTGGCCGATGTCGAGGCCGTCGCTCATAGGGGAACCTTCCCTTGCCGCGCCTCCGGCGCCGCGGGCGCGAGGCCGCGGAGGAAGAGGCGGACGGCGACGATCAAACAGAGCGCCGCGAACCCGAGCTCGAGCGCCCGCTCGGAAAGCGCGTTGGCGGCGGCGACGCCGAGGATCACCCCGGGGAGCGCCAGCACCCCGATCGTGAGCCCGTGACGGAGCTCGACGTTGCCGTGGCGGCGCTGGCGCCAGGTGCCGACGATCGCCATCGGCACGATCACGAGCAGCGACGTCGCCTCCGCCTCGATCTGGGAGTGGTCGAGCAGGATCGCGAGGGCCGGAACGAAGAGGATGCCGCCACCGACTCCGAGCAGGCCGCCGAGGGCACCGCCGGCGAGTGCGAGCAGGACCGCGAGGATGGCGTTCATCAGGGGATCACCAGCTCGATCGCGACCGCCACCAGGAGGACGGCGAAGAGCAGCGAGACCGCCCGCTCGGGGATCCGCTGCTGGACGGCGACGCCGATGCCGACTCCGGCCACCGCCGGGACCGCCAGCAGCGCGGCGTCGTCGAGGCGGACGTTGCCGTAGAGACCCTGGGCGGCGGCGCCGAGAGCGGCGATGATCGCGATGGCGCAGAGCGACGTCGCCGTCGCCCGCCGCTCGCCGAAGCCGATCGCGATCAACAGCGGCACCATCACGACGCCGCCGCCGACGCCGAAGAGGCCGCTGAAGGCGCCGCCGAGGATGCCGGTCGCGGCGAATCGCATCGTCCGGCTCGTGGGCACGGCGCGATACTAGGTGAGTGATGACCGCCTCCTCGCCGGCCGCCGCGCTCGCGCCGTTCCTGGCCGATCCGGGGGCGGCCGCCGTGCTCTGCGATCTCGACGGCACGCTCGCCCCGATCGTCGGCCGGCCCGATCAGGCGCGGGTGCCGGAGCGGGTCCGCATGGCGCTGGCCCGGATCGCCGAACGCTATGCGCTCGCCGCGGTGGTCAGCGGACGCCGGGCCGAGGATGCCCGCTCGATCGTCGGGCTCGAGGAGCTGACCTACGTCGGCAACCACGGCTTCGAGCTGCTGCTTCCACAAGCGCCGGCGGCGCGGCCCGCGCCGGCTCTCGGCCGGCACGCGGGTGACGCCGCCGACTTCGCGACTCGACTCGACGGCTCCGGGCTCGAGCGCTCCGGACTGCGGCTCGAGGACAAGGGGGCGATCGTGGCCCTGCACTGGCGCGGCGCCGTCGACGAGCACGGGGCGGAGGCGGCCGCGGAGCGGATCGCCGCCGACGCCGCCGCGGTCGGCCTCGTCGTCCACCGCGGCCGCAAGGTCCTCGAGCTGCGGCCCGCTGCCGCCGTCGACAAGGGCACGGCGATCGAGGGGCTGTTGGACGCGGGCGATGCTTCGCTGGCGCTCTACGCCGGCGACGACCGCACCGACCTCGACGCCTTCGCGGCCCTCGACCGGCTCGTCGCGAGCGGCCGGCTGCGGTTGGCGCTGCGGGTCGGCGTCGCCTCCGCCGAGGGCCCGGCGGAGATCCCCGAGCGCGCCGATCTCACCGTCGCGAGCCCGGCCGGGCTCGTCCCGCTCCTGATCGCTCTCGCCCGCTGATGCAGTACAAGAACCTCCTGCGGGGAACGGTGTTGCTCGTCGCGATCGAGGCGACCGGCCTGGCGGCGATCTCGGCGGTGACGATCAACTCGACCGGCGACGACATCCTCGCCGCGCTTGCGCTCGGCTGGTGGCTGGTCGCGATCGCGGCCGGCATCTGGGTCGGGCGACCGTCCCGGACGGCGGCGGCCCTGAGCGGACCGCTCGCCGCAGCGAAGACCTCGACCCAGCTTCCGGCCGAGTCGCCGGCGCGGATCGCCCTGGCGCGACTCTGGCCGATCGCGCTGTTCGCGATCATCGCCGGTGCCGCCGGCCCGCTCTGGCCGCAGGTGCCGGCGATCGCGACCGGGTTCGCGCTCGCGGTGGCGACCGCATGGCGCAACCGGGAATCGGCGGTGACGGCGGTCGAGGAGCGCGACGGAGTCTGCTTCTTCGTCGAGCACGGCTCGGCCTTCGACCCGATCAGGCTGATCCGGACGCCGGGGCTGCGGCGCGGGACGACCCCGTCGCCCAGCGCCTAGCAGGGGTCATCCGGCTCGCCGCCGGAGCAGCTTGCGGAGCTGCGCCCAGGTGCGGGTGTTGGCGACCTGGGCCGCGGTGAGGCCCGCGCGGCGGGCCGTGGCGACCGCGAAGTCCATGTTTGCCAGCGTCCGGGTCCGGTGGGCGTCGGTGTTGCAGACGATCGGGATCCCGGCCTCGGCGGCGAGCCGGGCGTGCTGGTCGCTGAGGTCGCGGCGGTTCGGGTTGCCGTTGATCTCGATCATCGTCCCGGCCGCCGCCGCCGCCGCGATCACCGCCTCGATGTCGAGGTCGTAGGGCTCGCGACGGAGCAGCAGCCGTCCGGTCGGATGGCCGAGGCAGCTCACGAGCGGGTGCTGGACCGCCGCGACGATCCGGTCGGTCATCCGCTGCTTCGACATCCGGAAGGAGGTGTGGACGCTGGCGATCACCCAGTCGAGTCGCTCGAGGACCTCGTCGGCGTAGTCGAGGCTCCCGTCGGCGCCGATGTTGACCTCGGAGCCGGCGAGCAGGCGGAAGCGGCGGCTGCCGTGCTCGGCGTTGTAGGCGGCGATCTCGTCGACCCGCCGCAGCAGGTCCTCCTCCTGGACGTCGTCGCCGAACCCGTGCGTCGCCGAGTGATCGGTGATCGCGAGGTAGGAGTAGCCGCGCTCGCGAGCCGCCGCCGCCATCTCGGCGAGGGAGTTGCGGCCGTCGGACAGCGTCGTGTGGCAGTGGAGATCGCCGCGGATGTCGGCGCCGGTGACGAGCTTCGGCAGCCCACCCCGCTCGGCGAGCGCGATCTCGCCGCGCCCCTCGCGGAGCTCCGGCTCGATGTAGTCGAGGCCGAGGCGGGCGTAGACCCCCGCCTCGTCGGCGCAGCGGGTGACCTCGTCGCTCTCGAGCTCGGCGATGCCGTGCTCGGAGACCGACAGGCCCATCCGCTGTGCCCGCTCGCGAAGCTCGACGTTGTGCGCCTTCGATCCGGTCAGGTGCTGCAGCAGGTTGCCGAGCTCGTCCGCCGGGACGATCCGCAGGTCCACGCCGATGCCGTTGTGGGTCCGCGCCCGGACGCCGTTCGCGCTCGGGTTGCCGGCCTCGTCGATGAGCTCGTGGTCGACGAGAGCGCTCGCCAGCGCGAGCGGGTCGGAGGCGGTCGCGACGATGTCGATGTCCTTGCAGGTGTCGGCCCAGCGCCGAGCCGAGCCGGCGAGGATCACCTCGCCCGCCGCGCCGCTCGAGCGCAGGTCGGCCACGAGCTCGGCGCCGATCCCGCGGACGTCGCTGAGCAGTCGCCGCTGCTCCTCGCCCCCGGCGCCGATCCGGTCGAGGGCCGCGATCACGCCCTGCTCGAACTTCGGGCCGAGCCCGCGCAGCCCGCGCAGATCGCCTGCCTCGGCGGCCGCGCGAAGCTCCTCGACGGTCGCGATGCCGGCCTCGTCGTAGATCCGCCGGACCGTCTTCGCGCCGACGCCGGGGAGCCGGGTGATCTCGACCAGGGTCGCGGGGAATCGCCGCTTCAGCTTCCGCGCCGCCGGGATCTCGCCCTCGTCCAGGAGCGCGAGGATCTTCTCCTGGATCGTGTCGCCGACCCCCGGCAGCTCGGTGGCGCGACCCGCTCGGGCGAGCTCGCCGACCGGGGCCGGGCTCTCGGCGATCGTGCGCGCGGCGTCGCGGTAGGCGAGGACCCGGAAGCGGTTGGCGCCGTCGAGCTCGTACAGCGTCCCGAGCTCGCGGAACGCGGCGGCGATCTCGGCATTGCGCATGCGCCCAACCTAGATGGTCGGACCCCCGGGCCCGCAGGCGGGAATCACCATCTAGTCTGCGCCCGCACCGATGCCCGCCCCGCTCCCGAACAGGGTCGTGCTGCCGACCTACAACGAGGCAGAGAACCTCGAGGCGCTCGCCGAGGCCGTGCTCGCCGGCGCTCCCGGCGGCACCGGGATCCTCGTCGTCGACGACGGCTCGCCGGACGGGACCGGGGCGATCGCGGACCGGCTCGCTGCCGCCGACGAGCGGATCGAGGTCCTGCACCGACCGCGCAAGGAGGGGCTCGGGCCGGCCTACGTGGCCGGGTTCTCCCGTGCGCTGGCGACCGGTGCCGAGCGGGTCGTGCAGATGGACGCGGACTTCTCCCACGATCCGGCCGACGTCCCGCGGCTGGTCGAAGCCACGGCCGAGGGCGGCGCCGACCTGGCGCTCGGGTCGCGCTACGTGGCGGGGGGCGGCGTCGGCGATTGGGGCCTCCTGCGGCGGGCGATCTCGCGCTGGGGCAGCATCTACGCGCGGGCATGGCTCGGGGTCGGCATCAACGACCTCACCGGCGGCTTCAAGTGCTTTCGCCGGCGGGTCCTGGAGTCGATCCGGCTCGAGACCGTGAGCGCGCTGGGCTACGCGTTCCAGATCGAGACCACCTACCGCGCGGTCAGCGCCGGCTTCGACGTCGTCGAGGTCCCGATCGTGTTCAGCGACCGCCACGTCGGCGAATCGAAGATGAGCCGGGCGATCGTCGCCGAGGCGGTCTGGAGGGTGCCCCTGATGCGCGTGCGGGGCCGGCGGTGGTGCTGAGGGCTTCCATTACTTCATTTTGTGTAGTAAGGTGTCGGAGGCAGCCGCGACCGGTGGTCCGGCTGATCAGATCGCTATAAGGACCCCCCACGCACCCCCAATCAGGAGCACCGACGATGGCGAACCTTCCACAAGTGACCGACAGCAGCTTCCAGGCCGAGGTGCTCGATTCGATCGAGCCCGTGCTCGTCGACTTCTGGGCTCCCTGGTGCGGCCCGTGCCGGGTCGTCCACCCGATCCTCGAGGAGCTCTCGGGCGAGCGCGACGACTTCAAGATCGTCAGCCTCAACATCGACGAGAACCAGGAGACGGCGAGCCGCTACCAGGTGATGTCGATCCCGACGATGATCGTCTTCAGGGGCGGTCAGCCGGCGAAGACGATCGTCGGCGCGATGCCGAAGAAGCGCCTCGAGCAGGAGCTCGAGCCGGCGCTCGCCTAGGGCGATCCGACCCCACGGCGCGGGTCCCGTCGCCGGACAGCCCCACGCCGGGCTCGCGCCCGCCGCGGGGCGCCCGTCCGTCGCCTCCCGCGCCTCGGCTCACCCGGGCCCCACGGCGCGGGTCCCGTCGCCGCAACAGCTCTGACGAGGCCGGGAGGCGCGAGGCCGAGGAAGAGGCCGGCGCCGCGGCCTTCGGCCGTGAGCCGGCCGATGACGCCGGGATCGCGTCTCCCGGTCCGTCAGAGGAGCTGGCCGTCGATGAAGCCGGCGAGGAGGATCAGCATCCCGCCGACCTCGCCGACGATCAGAGCCCACATGAACGGGTGGGTGCCGGGGACGGGGTCGCGGAACTGGTTGTCGGTGTCGCGGCGCCAGCCGTGCACGCAGTAGCCGACGATGGCGGCGACGAAGAAGAAGATCGGGATGAATGCGGCCAGCAGGTCGACGGTGGTGGAGAAGCCGCTGAGCTCGACGAAGGCGGCGAGAAGCAGCGTCGCGAAGCTGTAGAGGAGCGCGGCGCGGTGGGCCGTGTCGACGTAGGGGTGCGCGAGCGAGTCCTCCGACGTCGCCATCTGCCGGTATTTCCAGACGCCGAGCAGGAGCGCCCAGAGGAAGATCAGCCCCGCGGCGAGGACCACGGCCTTCGTGTCGCCGCCGATCTCCATCTTCGGCGATGGTATTCGGGATCGGGCCTCGATCAGGTTTCGGCGCCCGGGAAGCGACCGAACGAGTCGTCGTCCCCATCCCCCCGAGGGTGGGGCATCTCAGACCCGGTATGCGGGGCTCAGATGCCCCAGGTGGTCACGGAGTGGGGCTGAGCGCGATCGTGAGCGTGCGGCCGTCGACGGTCACCTCGGTCCCGCCGCCGTCGCCGCCGCCGTCGCCGCCGCCGTCGCCGCCCGCGTAGGCGACGCTCGTCGCCAGCGTCTCGCCGGTCACGTACCCCTCGTGCGCGCGGGCGGCCGCGAGCAGCTCGTCGTCGCCGCCGAGCGCGAGCTCGATCCGGTCGCTGACGTCGAGGCCGGCGTCCTTGCGCGCGTTCTGGACCGCCCGGACGATCTCCCTCGCCCGGCCCTCGCCGATCAGCTCGTCGTCGAGCTCGAGCGCGAGCGCGACTGCGCGGCCGGCCTCCGACTCGACCTGGTAGCCGTCGAGGGGCTCCATCGCGAAGCTGAGCTCGTCGGGGCCGAGCGTGTGCTCGCGTCCGTCGATCGCGATCCCGACCTGGCCGCCGGCGTCGATCGTCGCCCGGACCTTGTCGGCATCGAGCGCCTCGATCGCCGCCTTGACCTGCGGCATCTGCTTGCCGAACCGCGGCCCGAGCGCGCGGAAGTCGGGCTTCACGATCCAGCTCGCGAGCTCACCCTCCTCGCCGACGAACTCGAGCTCGCGGACGTTGAGCTCGGCGGCGACGATCGCTGCGAGGCCGTCGATCGTCCGCCGCTCCGACTCGGTCGCGACGATCACGGCCCGGGCGAGCGGTTGCCGCATCTTCACCTTGGCCTGCGCCCGTGCCGCCCGCCCGAGCTCGACCG
The DNA here is from genome assembly GCA_964613275.1 of uncultured Conexibacter sp. GTDB lineage: Bacteria > Actinomycetota > Thermoleophilia > Solirubrobacterales > 70-9 > RHKX01. The sequence continues at coordinate 16,500 of CAZTGN010000015.1, forward strand.
CACGGCGGGCGGCGTCGACCCCGGACTCGAGCTCGCGGTCGCGCCGCGTCTCGTCGACCTCCGGGTAGTCCTCGAGGTGGACCGAGGCGTCTTTCGGAGGGTCGGCGCCGTGGACGAGGTTGAGCCAGATCGCGTCGGCGGTGAAGGGGATGAAGGGGGCCAGCAGCTTCGCCGTCTCGACCAGGCAGTGGCGCAGGGTCGCGAACGCTGCCGGATCGCCGTCCCAGAAGCGCCGCCGCGAGACGCGGACGTACCAGTTCGAGGTCTCGTCGACGAAGTCGGCGATCGCCCGTCCCGCCGTCACCGAGTCGAAGTCGTCGAGCCGCTCGCGGACGATCTCGGTCGTGGCCTGCAGGCGGGAGACGAGCCACCGATCCATCGCCGCGTCGGCCTCCGTCCTCGCTCCTGCGTCCTCCCCTGCCTGCTCCTCGCTTCCCGCCCCGTGCTCCGGGCTCGGCCCCGCGTTCGCGTAGAGGACGAAGAACGCATAGGTGTTCCAGAGCGTCAGCAGGAACTGCCGGACCGACTCGCCGACCGTGTCGGCGCTGAAGCGGTAGCCGGCCCACGGCTGCTGGGAGGCGAGGTAGTACCAGCGGAACGCGTCGGCGCCGTGGCGGTCGATCACCTCGTGCGGGTCGACGAGGTTGCCGAGCCGCTTGCTCATCTTCCGGCCCTCGGGATCGAGGATCAGCCCGAGGCAGACGCAGTTCAGGTAGTCGGTCTCGTCGAACAGCAGCACCGACTCGGCGAGCTGTGAGTAGAACCAGCCCCGCGTCTGGTCGATCCCCTCGCAGATGAAGTCGGCCGGAAAGCGCCGCCCGAACTCCGCCTCGTTCTCGAACGGGTGGTGGAGCTGCGCGAACGGCATCGCGCCGCTGTCGTACCAGGCGTCGATCACCTCGGGGACGCGCCGCATCGCGCCGCCGCAGGCCGGGCAGTCGAGCGTCACGTCGTCGATGTAGGGGCGGTGGAGGTCGATCTCGCCCGACTCCGAGCGCGGCAGCTCGCCGCCATGCTCGGCGATCGCCGCGATCGAGCCGACGCAGAGCTGCTCGCCGCATTCGTCGGCCGGGCACTCCCAGACCGGCAGCGGCGTCCCCCAGTAGCGCTCGCGCGAGAGCGCCCAGTCGACGTTGCCCTCGAGCCACTTGCCGAAGCGCCCGTGCTTGATGTGCTCGGGGTGCCAGCCGATCCGCTCGTTCTCGGCCAGCATCCGGCCGCGGACCTCGGACGTGCGCAGGTACCAGGATGCCTTCGCGTAGTAGAGCAGCGGCGTCTCGCAACGCCAGCAGTGCGGGTAGGCGTGCTCGTAGGGGACCTGCCTGAACAGCCGCCCGCCCCGCTCGAGGGCGGCGACGATCTCGGGATCGTGCTCGCGGACGAGCTTGCCCTGGAAGTCGGGGACCCGCTCGTCGTAGGTACCGTCGAGGCGAACCGGGTTCTGCAGCGTCATCCCGTAGCGCTCGCCGAGCCGGAAGTCGTCCTCGCCGAAGGCGAGCGCGGTGTGCACGAGCCCGGTCCCGTCCTCGGTCGTGACGAAGTCGGCCATCAGCACCGAGTGACCGAGCGGGCCGAAGTCGGAGCCGGCGATGAAGTCGAACGGGGCCTCGTAGCGGACCCCCTCGAGCTCGGCGCCCTTGAACGTCGCGAGCGTCTCGTAGTCCTCGCCGAGGACGCGACCGGCGAGCGCCAGCGCGACGACGACGACCTCGCCGTCCGCGAGCCTCGCGCGCAGGTACTCGATCCCGGGACCGACCGCGACCGCGGCGTGGGCGATCAGCGTCCACGGCGTGGTCGTCCAGACGAGCAGGTTGTCTCCCGCGGCGACGCCGCCGCCCGCCGCCCCCTGCCCGCCGCCCGCCGTCACCGGCAGGCGCACGTACGCCGACGGGTCGACGACGTCCTTGTAGCCGTCGGCGACCTCGTGCGAGCTCAGCGCCGTCCCGCAGCGCGGACAGTAGGGGACGACCTTGTGCCCCCGGTAGAGGCGGTCGCGCTCCCAGTTCTGGCGTAGCGACCACCAGACCGACTCGATGTAGTCGGTGTCCATCGTCACGTAGGGCTCGTCGAGGTCGATCCAGTGCCCGATCCGCTCGACCATCCGGACCCAGTCGCCGACGTAGGCGAAGACCGACTCGCGGCAGCGGCGGTTGAACTCGGCGATCCCGTAGGCCTCGATCTCCTCCTTCGAGCTGATCCCGAGCTCCTTCTCGATCTCGAGCTCGACCGGCAGGCCGTGGCAGTCCCAGCCGCCCTTGCGCGGAACGTCGAACCCGCACATCGACTTGTAGCGGGGGTAGACGTCCTTGAAGACGCGGGCGAGGACGTGGTGGGAGCCGGGCTTGCCGTTCGCGGTCGGCGGCCCCTCGTAGAAGCTCCAGAGCGGCTGCCCCTGGCGGAGGGCGAGCTGGCGCCGGAAGGTGTCGCCCTGACGCCAGCGCTCGAGCACCTCCTCCTCGAGCGCCGGGAAGGACTGCTTCGGATCGACCGGGGCGTAGCGGCTCATCGCGGCGGCCGATTCTAGGCGGCACCAACCATCTAGCCTTGACCCGGTAACCCCGAGCGACGAACGGAGAACCTGAATGGCAGAGGAATCGACGGACAAGGCAACCGAGGGCGAGCGGCTGTGGGGCGGCGAGACCGACAAGGCGGTCGCCAACTTCCCGGTCTCGGGCCAGCCGATCCCGCCCCCCGTGGTCCACTGGCTCGGTCGGATCAAGGCGGCGGCGGCGCGGACCAACGCCGAGCTCGAGCTCCTCGACGCGGCCCACGCCGAGCGGATCGCCGCGGCCGCCGACGCCGTCGGGCGCGGTGAGCACGACGGCCAGTTCCCCGTCGACGTCTTCCAGACCGGCTCCGGCACCTCCTCGAACATGAACGCGAACGAGGTCATCGCCAACCTCGCCGGCGACGGCGCCCACCCGAACGACCACGTCAACATGGGCCAGTCGTCCAACGACGTCTTCCCCTCGGCCGTCCACCTGGCGGCGCTCGAGCACACCGCGACCGACCTGCTGCCGGCGGTCGACGCGCTCGCGGCCACCCTCGACCGCAAGGGAGCCGAGTTCGCCGACCACGTCAAGTCCGGCCGGACCCACCTGATGGACGCGGTCCCGGTCACGCTCGGGCAGGAGTTCTCCGGCTTCGCCTCGCAGATCCGCCTCGGGGCCGAGCGGATCCGCGGCACCCTCGGCCGGGTCGGGCAGATCCCGCTCGGCGGGACCGCGACCGGCACCGGGATCAACACCCACGCCGAGTTCTCCGACCGCGTGCGCGAGAAGCTCGCGGCCGCGAGCGGCCTCGAGATCTCGGCGCCCGCCGACCGCTTCGAGGCGCAGGCCAATCGCGATGCGCTGGTCGAGCTCTCGGGGGCGTTGAAGGTGCTCGCGGTCTCCCTGATCAAGATCGGCAACGACCTGGCGCTGATGGGGTCCGGACCGCGCGCCGGCCTCGCCGAGATCCGCCTGCCGGAGCTCCAGAAGGGCTCCTCGATCATGCCCGGCAAGGTCAACCCGGTGATCCCCGAGGTCGTGATCCAGGTCGGCGACCAGGTGATCGGCAACGACGCCGCGGTCACGCTCGGCGGGGCCCAGGGCCAGTTCGAGCTCAACGTCCGCGTGCCGCTGATCGCCCGCAACCTGCTCGACTCGATCAAGCTCCTCGCCGCGGCCTGCCGCCTGCTCGACGGCAAGTGCGTCGCCGGCATCGAGCCGAACGAGGAGATGCTGCAGCGTCACGCCGAGTCGACCCTGCAGGTCGCGACGGCGCTCAACCCGCACATCGGCTACGACAGCGCGACCGAGATCGTCAAGGAGGCGGCCGCCTCGGGCCGGACGGTGCGTGAGGTGGCGGTCGAGAAGGGCGTCGAGGAGGCGACCCTCGACGAGGCGCTCGACTTCATCGGCATGGCCCGTCCGCACGGCTGAGGACATAGCCGTCACCCCTCACCGCTCCCCGCTGACGGCGGCGGCGGTCGGCAAGGCGTTCGAGGCGCTCAGCCTCGTCGGCCTCGCGGTCGTCCTGCCCCGTGCTCTCGGCCCGGTCGCGTTCGCCGACCTAGCCGTCGCCCTGACGATCGTCTCGATCGGAGCGACCGCGACCGCGCTCGGGGGCCCGGCGCTGATGGCGCGGTTCCTGCCTGCGGCGGCGCCGGCCGAGCGCCCCGGGCTCGCCCGCGCCCTCGCGGTCCGGCTCGGGCTCGTCCGCCTCGCCTGGGCGGGCCTGCTGGCGGTCGCGGCCGCCGTCGCGAGCGCCATCGACCCGGAGGCGGTGCCGCCGGCCACCGTCGCCCTCTCGTCCGTGGCGCTGCTCTGCAGCGTCGTCGCGACCGTGCTCCTGCAGGCGGCGCTGGGCCTCGGCCGGGTCGGGCCGTGGGTGGCCCGCTACCCGCTCGAGAACCTCGTGATCGTGATCGCGGCGCTGGCGCTCGAGCCGTCGCTCGGCCCGACC
>CAZTGN010000016.1:0-892 GCA_964613275.1 uncultured Conexibacter sp.
CCCGCCACCAGTCGCCGTGGCGATCGCAGACCAGCACGGGGTCGTAGCGGGCCAGCGAGGATTCGGGCAGGGCCGCCGGCGCCGGCGGCGGCGGACCCACCGACTCGATCCGGCGGCCGAGCTGGAAGCCGAGGTAGCCGACGATCGCCTCGCCGATGACCCCGGGACGCGGCTCGAGCCCGTCCTCGTCCAGGACCTCGAACGGGTCGCGGTCGTCGAGCACCTCGACGGGCTCGGACCCGACCACGGCACGCGCCCCACACCAGCTTCCGATCAGCGCGAACGGTCGCTCGTCGTCGCGGACGAGCCCGGCTGCCGCCCACGGGTCGAGCCCCACCCCGAGGGGCTCCCGCCGGAGCGCTCGCCCGTCGGGGAGCGGGCGCGGGCGCGCCGACCGACCGGCCTGGGCTGCGTGAGCGGTCGACGATCGCAAGGTCGCCGGTCATTCTGACCGGAAGCGGGCGACACCGACCGGCCGCGGCTTCGGAGCCGACGCTACGACGCGGCTTCGTCGGGCGCGAGCAGCGGGGCCAGCGCGACCCGGTCGTAGTAGACCTCGTTGCGCTTGACGCGGTCGCCCTCGATGAGCACGAGGTCCATCCCGTCGATCTCCACCGTCCTGCCCGTCGTCCGCGCGGTGAGCGAGGCGCGCCAGAGCGCGGCGCTTCCGTCGCGGTCGGCCAGCGGGTGGATCTGCTTGACCGTCCACCGCATCTGCCAGCGGTCGAACAGCCTGGTCAGGTAGCGATGCAGCGCCGCGGCACCTTCCACCGGCCCGCGGGTGTTCGGATCGACGTAGACGAGGTCGTCGGTGTAGCAGGCGACCACGGCGTCCACGTCCTGCGCGTTCCATGCCTCGACAAGGGGCCCCTCGATCCGCTTCAGCTCCGCC
>CAZTGN010000016.1:902-8788 GCA_964613275.1 uncultured Conexibacter sp.
ATGCCGGAGGCCTCACCCTATCCCCCCGACCCGAGCCGGGCACCCGTCGCATCCGATCCCGTCGACCCACGGCGGTCGTCCGAGCCGGCCGGCCGAGCTGATCGCCGCGCCGCTCGAGCGCTTTCGAGCATGGAGGAGCCGCGGATCGCCGGGTTGGTGTCTCAGGGGCTGACCAACCGCGAGGCAGCCGCCCACGCACCAGCCGTGGATCCTGGCGATCGGTGATCGCCGACCTGGTCAGGCCGGCGCTGCTCGACCGTCTCGCGATCGGCGCCGGTCCTGGCTAGGCAGCCGCGACCGCCTGTACCTCGGCCCGGGTCGTGCCGCGCAGGCGGCGGATCGATCGGCCCCCGCCCCACCGCCGCTTCGGCATCAGGACGAGATCGCACCCGAGCCTCTCGACGACGGCCGCGAGCGCCTCGTCGTCCTCGCTCGGAACGATCTCGAAGCCGGGAGGCGGGTCACGGTCGCCGAGCATCTCCCTGGCGACGGCGACCTCCTCGAGCGCGACCTCGTCGAGGAGCTGGTTCCAGTGATCCGATCGGAGGCAGCAGCCGTAGGTGCGGCGCTCGTAGGGGATGACGATCGCCACCGTGATCCGCACGCCGTGCTCGTCGGCGAGCTCGACGGCGCGGCGCCCCGCCCGCGAACGTTCGAACACGACGAGGACGTGGCTTGCGGTGATCACGGACCGCTCACCCCTCGGCCCGGAAGCGGCCAAGCACGCCCGCGGTCACATCCGGCCCGTCGGCCGCGCGGTCGCGAAGGGCGCCGAGGCCCGCGACCGTGCGGCGGAGCGAGTGGAGGAGCCGATGGCAGGCCGGGCACAGGTGGGCGTGCTCCTCGACCCTTCGACGCTCGGGCTCGCTGAGCTCCCGGTCGATGTAGGGGGACAGGTGCCTGGCGGTCCAACGGTGCTCACGCATGAACCGGATGCTGGCGATCGGGGTCATCGTCTCTCCTCCTGAAAGTACTCGTCGAGGGAACTGCGCACCGCCAGCCGGGCGCGATGCAGGCGGCTCTTGAAGGCGGCCTCGCTCAAGTCCATGACGTCCGCCGCCTCCCGGGTCGACAGGCCCTCGACGTCACGCAGGATCACCGTTGCCCGGTAGCGCAGGGGCAGCTTGCGGATCGCGCGCTCGAGGACCGCGCGGAGGTCGGCGTCCTCGAGGCGTCGCTGCGGCGCTTCGCTCCAGTCCGGAGCCTCCGGCAGCGGGTCGTCGTCCCCGGATGAGAGGAGCTCGGCCGGACGCCGATGGCCGGCACGACGCTTGGCCTCGTTGATGCCGATCCGGTAGAGCCAGGTGAAGAACTGGGCGTCGCCCCGGAAGCGGCCGATCCCGCGCCAGGCCCGCAGGAACGCCTCCTGGGTGACGTCCTCGGCCTCCTCGCTGTCGGCGACGAAGCGGAGGAGGACGGCGTAGAGGCGATCGGCATGACGGCGGACCAGCTCCTCGAACGCCTGACGGTCACCCCGCCCGGCGCGCTCGACCAGGACCCCCTCGGGCTCGCCAGACGCGGGACGCATGGTCCCTACCCTGCCATGCCGCCCCCGCGACGGGGCGGGTCTCCGGCCGGTCGGTGACCCCGAGCTCATCTCACTCCCACTCCCCGAGCCGGGCACGGACCCGTTCGACGGTCCGCTCCACGACGGCCAGGCCGGCTTCGGGCGCCATCCGCAGCGACGACAGCGCGATCAGCAGCGCCTGCAGCGTGCGGATCAGCTCGGCGCACTCCGGGCAGATCTCCTCGTGCGCTCGCAGCCGCCGGTCGTGGCGCGCCGGAAGCTCGCCGTCGATGTAGGCGGAGAGCCTCCCCTGGGCCCAGCGGTGATCGCGGCCGGTGTTCAACCGTCGCCATCTCGATGCCGTCACCCCCCTTTGACCCGGCCCTCCGCCCTTCGGTTCGCCCGATCCGCTGCGGCCCGCCTACAGGTCATGCCCGGCGATCACGGGCTCCCTCCGCCCGACCCGCCCCGGATCTCGACGTCGGGCACGAACGCGGCGATCGCGAACCAGAACTGATCGTCGGAGGGGATCTGTCTCAGCTCGGCTCCCTGCAGCGGGCCCGAGGTCGCCCGACCGGTGATGTCCCAGATCGAGCCGGTCTCGCGGTCGCGGGCGGTCCCGGGGTCCGGCCCCGGCTCGAAGCTGAGCTCGCGGCCGCCGGCCCGACGCTCGAAGACGGCTGCGGCACCGACCGCGCGGCCGGCCGCAACCGTCGGCTGATCGAGCGCCGACGAGACCTCCGGGTCGAACAGGACCACGACCGGAACGCCGCCGATCATGTCGTCGACCGGTGCTGTCTCGGCGACCGTGCTGAACGGGTAGACGACCGCGGCGCCGTCCCCGGTCCGCACCGAGGTGACCCGCTCCTTCGGCGGCAAGCGGCGATCGGGGGTGCCGTCGAGCAGGAACGGGGCGCTGTCCGGATCGTCGTAGCCGGCATACGGGTTGGCGCCGTAGTTGCGATCGAATCCCGTGTTCCGCGAGATCACCCGGGCGTCGGGATGGGCGCGCCGCAGCTGCTCCCAGGAGAGGATCTGGGACGGGATGACCTCGAGCTTCGCTCCGGTCAGCTCGCCCACCACCGCCTCGGCGGTGAGCTGCTGCCACCACGACTCGGTCTGGCGGTCGTACATGACGAGGTCGGAGCTACGCAGCCGGCCGGTCGTCCCGAAGTCGAGCGTCCGTCCGTCGACTTCGCGGCTGAACGCCACCGTCGAGTTGCAGAGCGGGCAGTAGGTGACGGCCACCGGCTCGCCCGCGATCTCGCTGTTGACGATCTCGTGCCAGACGAGGATCTGAATCGGGTAGGCCTGAACGTCCCCGTCCCGCTCGAGGACGGCGACCGGCTCGCTGGGCCCGAGGAAGGAGTCGGCCGCCGCCACGTCCACGAACCGCGGCTCGTCGATCGCCGGGATCCCGTCCTTGGGCGGACCGCCGCTGACGAACTCGTCGAGCGGCACGCTGTGGCGACTGAAGTCGGTGCTCCACCCGGCGCTCGAGCCCGGTAGCTCGGCCGCGGCATCCTCCTGGACCTCCTCCTCCTCGCCGGCGCCGCAGCCGCCCAGGGCGAGAGCCGCGGCGGCGAGCGGAGCGATCACGTACGCGCGGAGCACGGGATGCCTCATACCGGTTCGACCCAGGACTCGCGAAACGGGTTCGCGCCCCGCGGGCTGAACCGTTTTCGGACCTCGGGGACTCCGATGTTCAGTGCCCGATCCGGGCGAGAGCGAGAACGAGACAAGGAGCGCTGAATCGAGATGGACACCGAATTCGACGTGATCGTGATCGGCGCCGGCCCGGCCGGCGAGGTCGTCGCCGGCCGGATCGCCGACCGCGGCGGGGGAGCACTCAGCGTCGCCATCGTCGAGCGCGAGCTCGTCGGCGGCGAGTGCTCCTACTACGCCTGCATGCCGTCGAAGGCTCTGCTGCGCCCGGCCGAGGTCCTCGCCGAAGCCGCCCGCGTACCCGGGGCAGCGGAGGCCCTCGCCGGCGGGCTCGACGTCTCCGCGGTGCTCGAACGCCGGGACGGGATCATCGGCGACCTCGACGACTCCGCGCAGCTGGCCTGGCTCCGGGGCCGGGGAGTCGAGCTGATTCGCGGCGAGGGGCGTCTGGCGGGCAAGCGGCTGGTGCAGGTCGGCGGGCGCCTGATCGCCGCCCGGCAAGCCGTGGTCGTCGCCGTCGGCACCGGACCGCTCCTGCCGCCGGTCCCCGGCCTCGCCGAATCTGGTGCCTGGTCGAATCGGGAGATCACGACCGCGAGCGAGGTCCCCGCCCACCTGATCGTCGTCGGCGGCGGGGCCGTCGGCGTCGAGATGGCGCAGGCATGGTCCTCGCTGGGCTCGAAGGTGACGGTGATCGAAGCGGAGCCGCGACTGCTCCCGCGCGAGGAGCCCTTTGCCGGAGCCGAGGTCGGCGCGGCGCTGGAGAGTCGCGGCGTGACGCTGGCGCTGGACACGATGATGCGTGCCGTCAGCCACGACAACGGGACGATCACGGTCAGCCTCGACGGCGGCGAGGCCGTATCCGGCGACCGGCTCCTCGTCGCGATCGGACGCCGCCCGCTCACCGACGACCTCGGGCTCGAGACGGTGGGGCTGGACCCGGCCGGCTACATCGGGGTCGGCGACACCCTCCAGGTCCCCGGACGGGAATGGCTTTACGCCGTCGGCGACGTCAATGGCCGCTCGCTGCTCACCCACTCGGGCAAGTACCAGGCCCGGCTGGCCGCTGATCACATCCTCGGTGCCGAGATCGACGCGAGCGTGGACGGGCCCGGTGCGCCGCGCGTGATCTTCACCGAGCCGCAGGTGGCAGCGGTCGGCCTCACGCTGGCCGGCGCCGTGGACGCCGGAATCGGAGCTGCGGTCGCGATCGACGTGCCGACATCCGGCACGGCGGGCGCCAGCTTCCACGGGCGCGGAGCGCCCGGCACGAGCAGGTTCGTCGTCGACTCCGAGCGCGAGGTGCTCGTCGGGGCGACGTTCGTCGGCCCCGACGTCGCGGAGATGCTCCAAGCGGCAACGGTCGCGGTGGTTGCCGAGGTACCGCTCGCAACCCTCGCCAGGGCGATCGCTCCCTTCCCTACACGCAGTGAGCTCTGGCTCGAGTTCCTCGAGGCGTACGAGCTCGAGCGTCCGGAGGCCGATGTGCACTCGCGGCGGCGGGAGCTGGTGGCGCGATGAGGCGGATCCGGCCAGGGATCGTCCTCGTCCTCGCGGCAGCGCTTGCAGCCGCCCTGATCGCCGTCGGGTGCGGGTCTGGCGACGAAGGTGCGGCGGAGGGCGGCGCCGCCACCGGGGCAGGCCTTGACGCCACTACCGCCACGGCGGACGCCGGGTCGAACGGGAAGATTCCCGCGCCCCTCGCCGAGAACCGGGCCGAGGCGAACGAGATCCTCGAGGACGGCTCGCTCGAGCCGAAGCTGTCGGATCTGCGCGGCCACCCCGTGGTCGTGAACCAGTGGGCGTCGTGGTGTGAGCCGTGCCGCGCCGAGTTCCCCTACTTCCGCGATGCGGCCGCCTCCCACGCCGGCGACGTGGCATTCCTGGGCATCGACATGCAGGACGACCGTGGGGCGGCCGAGGAGTTCCTGGCCGAGCTGCCGGTCCCGTACCCGAGCGTCTTCGATCCCTCGGCCCGGCAGATCGCGTCCCTGGGGGGCGGCATCGTCTCGCCGACGACCGTGTTCATCGACGAGCGCGGCACGATCGTCGAGGTCTTCCAGGGCGCCTATTCGAGCCGGGCGCAGCTCGAGGCCGACATCGACCGCTACCTGCTCGCCGGAAGGACGTAGGGCCGTTGGTCGAGATCGGCGGCATCGGGCTGCTCGCGGCGCTGTTCGCGGGCGCGGTCTCGTTTCTCTCGCCCTGCGTGCTGCCGCTCGTCCCCGGCTACCTGTCGGCGGTGGCCGGGGTGTCGCCCGGCGAGCTCGACGACGCCGACTGGCGGACGGTGCTGCCGCCGGCCCTGCTGTTCATCGCCAGCTTCTCGGCGATCTTCATCCTCCTCGGGCTGTCGGCGACCGGAATCAGCCAGGCGCTTCGGGCCAACATCGAGACCCTCAACAAGATCGCCGGGGCGCTGATCGTCGCCATGGGGGTGTTCTTCGTCGCCTCCCTGTCGATCAGCAGGCTGAATGCCGAGTGGCGCGTCGAAGGGCTGATCGAGCGGGCCGGCAGGGGCGGGCCACTCGTCGCGGGCGCGGCCTTCGCCGTCGCCTGGACTCCGTGCGTGGGCCCGACCCTGACCGCGATCCTCGGCCTCGCCTCGACCTCCGGCGAAGCCTGGAGGGGCGGCGTGATGCTCGCCGTCTACTCGCTCGGCCTCGCCATCCCGTTCCTGCTCACCGCGGTCGCCTTCTCGCGAATGACGAGGGGGTTCGCCGTGGTCAAGCGCCACTATCGCGCGATCATGGCGCTCGGCGGCAGCGTTCTCATCGTCATGGGCATCCTCGTCTTCACCGGTGAGCTGTTCCGGCTCAACGTCGAGGCGCAGCGGCTCCTCGACGGGATCGGCATCGACTTCTTCAGCGAGGTCTGACCGGCCGGCTGGCACCGGCGATCAGTGGAAGAGGCCGGAGCCGATCGCGGTGACGAACACGCCCACGCAGGCCGAGAAGAAGCCGGCCGCCACGACCAGGCCCCGCCATTCGGAGGTCGCCCGCGACTGCCAGCCGCGCACGATCACGGCGGCGCCGACGACGAGGAGCAGGCCACCGACGCAGACGACGACGACCTGGACGTCGAGGACGTGGTCGACGGCGACGTTGATGATCGCCGCGGCCGCTCCGATCGCCATGACCGCGACGACGGCCCAGGATGCGAGGCGCGGGCCGGGGCGGCGTCGGTCATCCCCCATCGCGCTCGACCCCCCGGCGTCCCGGCGGCCCGGCGGCAGCCTGGTCCCGTCTACCCGAGAGCAGCCCGAGGTTGGAGACTATGAACGGGATGATGAAGTTCCCCGCCGCCTTGAGCGGGACCGAGCCCGAGGCCTCGCCCTGAAGGATCAGGTCGAGGTGGTTGATCGCGGTCAGCACCGCTCCGACCACGAGCGCGATCACGATCGTCCGGCTCAGGTGCCGGCGCTCGAGGCAATATCGCACCGCCTCGCCCAAGCTCTCCTTCCTCCTCGCTCGCTTGCCGCTCCGACCCGGGTAGCGCGATGATCGGTTCAACGCGAATCGAATCGCGCATCCGCGACTCCAAGCTGAGATGAGCGACCTCGCCCAAGGCGACTCCACGGCCCTCGAGGGCGAGATCGTCGCCCGCACGAGCTCGATCTGCCCCGCCTGCAGGCAGGTGCTCGACGCCGCGCTCGTCGAGCGCGATGGCCGGGTCGTCCTCGACCGCACCTGCCCCGAGCACGGCCGCTTCGAGGCGGTCGTCTACGGCGACGCCGCGCTCCACCGGCGGATCGCGCGCTTCGACAAGCCCGGCGAGGCGCCGCTGGAGCGCCAGACCGAGTCGATCGCCGGCTGCCCGCACGACTGCGGGATCTGCCCCGAGCACGCCCAGCACACCTGCCTCGGGATCATCGAGGTCAACACCGCCTGCAACCTCGATTGCCCGATCTGCTTCGCCGACTCCGGCACCGGGCCCGCCGGCCATGGCTACTCGCTGACCCTCGACCAGGTCGAGTCGATGCTCGACTCCTTCGTCGCGGCGGAGGGCGAGCCGGAGTCGATCCAGTTCTCGGGCGGTGAGCCCTCGATCCACCCCGACATCCTCGCGATGCTCGCCGCGGCGAAGCACCGGGGGATACCGCTCGTGATGCTGAACACGAACGGGATCCGCCTCGCCCGCGATCGGCGCTTCGCCCCGGCGCTCGCCGCGATCGGCGTCCACGTCTACCTCCAGTTCGACGGCTTCGACGCTGCGACCCAGCAGGCGATCCGCGGCCGCGACCTGACCGCGGAGAAGCTGCGGGCGCTCGAGCGCTGCCGGGCCGCCGGGGTCACGGTCTCGCTCGCCGCAGCGGTCGAGCGCGACCTGAACGAGCACGAGGTCGGCCCGATCCTCCGCTTCGGGGTCGAGCACCCCGCCGTCACCGGCGTCTTCTTCCAGCCGGTCACGCACTCGGGCCGCTACCGGTCCGACTCCGATCCGCTCGACAAGCTCACCAACCCTGACGTGATCGAGGCGATCTGCGCACAGCTCCCGGAGTGGTTCCGGCCCGACGACTTCGTACCCGTTCCCTGCTGCTCGCCGACCTGCCGGTCGGCGACGTTCGCCCTCTACGACGGCTCCGACCTCGTCCCGCTGCCGCGCCTCGTCGACGTCGAGTCATACCTCGACTACGTGACCAACCGGGCGGTGCCCGACCTGGAGGTCCGCGAGGCGCTCGAGGGCCTGTGGTCGGCGAGGGCGGCGGGCGGCT
>CAZTGN010000016.1:8798-18994 GCA_964613275.1 uncultured Conexibacter sp.
GGCGGCTCGGCGCCGGTCGCCGAGCGGCTCGACTGCGTCGCCTGCGCGACCGGGATGCCGGCGGAGCTACGCGAGGTCGCCGCCCGCGGCTTCATGGTCGTCGTCCAGGACTTCCAGGACCCCTACACCTTCGACATCGACAAGGTCCGCAAGTGCTGCGTCGCCGAGATCGTGCCGGACGGACGCCTGATCCCGTTCTGCGCCTACAACTCGGTCGGCTACCGCGAGCAGGTCCGCGATCAGATGGCGAACGGTGGAGCCGGTGTCGCCGTCCGCGGGGTGGCGGCGCGATGAGCTCTGCGCTGCCGCCGATCCCGGTCCCGGCGGCGACCGGCGAGGCGGAGGAGCTGAAGCGATGCTGCGCCGGGATCTACGAGCACCCGGCGGTGCTCTGGCTGCTCGGCGGCGATCTCCATCCCGGCGGCGAGGCCGGGACCCTGCGGGCGCTCGAGCTCGGCGGGGTCCGAACCGGGGACCGGCTGCTCGACGTCGCTTCGGGCCGCGGCGGCTCCGCCCTGCGGGCCGCCCGCGAGCTCGGCTGCGAGGTCGTCGGCCTCGACTACGGATCGGGCTCGGTGGCCGCCGCGGCCGAGGCCGCGGCGGCGGCGGGGCTCGACGGTCGGACCAGCTTCCGCCACGGTGACGCCGAGGCGCTGCCGTTCCCCGACCGCAGCTTCGACGCGGTGCTCTGCGAGTGCTCGCTCTGCACCTTCCCCGACAAGCGGAGGGCCGCCGCCGAGATGCGGCGGGTGCTGCGCCCGGGCGGCCGACTCGTGCTCGCCGATGTGGTCGCCGATCGCTTCCGCCTTCCCGGCGAGCTGCTCGGGCCGGTCGCGATAGCGGCGTGCGTGGGCGATGCCCTCGATCGGCCCGGCTACGAGCTCCTCCTCGCCTCCGCCGGCCTCGACCTGATCGCGGTCGAGGGGCGCGACGACGACGCGGCGGCGCTCGCGCGACGGGTCCATGACCGGCTCCGCGGCGCCCGCCTGCTCGGCCTCGACCGACTCGCCGGAGCGCCGCTGACGACGGATGCGGCCATCGCGCTGCTCGACGCCGCCCTCGGGGCGATCGACGAGGGCGCGCTGGGCTATGCGATCTTCGTCGCCGAGCGACCCCCGCCCCGGTCCTCGAGATGACCGCGCTCTGGATCGTAACCGCGGTTCTCGCCCTGCTCGTGGCGCTGCTCGTGGCCGGCGGGTTTCTGGCCCTGGCGACGGGGCGAATGCACCTCGACCTCGGCTGGGGGCGAAGCGTTCACCCGCTCGGCCCGCTGCGGCTGCGGATCGAGGCGCCTCGCGAGCTCGTCTACGAGATCCTCAGCGCCCCCTATGTCGGGCGCGCCCGCAGCGACTCGATCGAGGTGCTCGCCGGAGGGGAGTCGATGGTCGTCGCGGCGCACCTGACGAAGGTCCACTTCTACTCGGCGCGGACGGTCGAGGCGATCGAGCTCGACCCCCCGTCGCGGATCGGCTTTCGGCACCTGACCGGGCCGGTCCCCTACGCGATCGAGGAGTTCCGGCTCGAGGCCGACGGCGAGGCGACCGAGCTGCACTACGGGGGCGAGCTCGGCATCGACTACTTCTGGCTCGGCCGCACCGCCGCCCGCCTGTGGGTCCTGCCGCAGTGGAACGGCAAGGTCCGCGAGCATCTCGAGGCGGTCAGGCCGCAGGCCGAGCAGCGCGCCGATCGTGCCCGGCAACGGCGACGGCACGGCACTGAACCGTTCTCAGGGCCGGGCGAGTCCAAGCAGCAATGACCGCACCCCCCCGAGGCGGCGGAGACGAGGAGGTCGAACGAAGCGATGAAGACCGTGAGGGCGAGCCTGAACGGGGTGATCCTGGCCGAAGCCGTCGAGCCGGTCCTGGTCGAGGGGAACCACTACTTCCCGCCCGGGAGCATTCGCTGGGAGCACCTGTCCGAACGGCAGTTGCGAACCATCTGTCCGTGGAAGGGCGTCGCGCGCTACTACGACGTCGAGGCGCAGGGAACGCGCGCCGGAGCGGCGGCCTGGACCTACCACCACCCGTTCCCCTGGGTCCGCAGGATCCGCGACCACGTCGCGTTCTGGATCCCGGTCGAGGTCGGCGGCTGCGATTAGGGACCTCGGCGGGCGTCCGGTCCGGACCGCGCCCGTGCTGCTCAGCCGCCCGCCGCCCTCAGCGCCGCGACGATCAGCGAGTCCGGCGGCAGCGGGGCCAGTCCGTCGTCGGCCTCATAGAGCCGGCACTTGAGACCGAAGTCGCGGCGCCGATCCGCTCCGGGGTCGATGTCGCGACCATCGACTCTCACCGTCGGCGAGCCCAGGAACCGCTCCCCCTCCGCTTCGGCGCTCGTCTCCACCCGGCGCAGCTCGACCCCGACGCCCGGGTCCGCCGCGGCGACGAGTCCGCGCAGGCGCGGCAGCAGCCGCTCGTAGCTCGGGCAGCCTTCGAAGTAGAGGAGCTCGACCTTCACGGGTGAAGCCGCCTTGGTTGCATCACGGTGAGTTTGACGACCGGGGCCGGTCTCATCAACGTGACCCCGATCCCGACCAAGGAGCAAGGATGAGCAGCACCGAGACCGCCAGGACCGTCACCCGGATCGCCAACGTGATCGTGCCGGTATCAGACCAGGACCTCCAGCTCCGGTTCTACACCGAGACGCTCGGGCTCGAGCTGCGCGCCGACGTCCCGTTCGGCAACGGCGACCGCTGGATCGAGGTCGCGCCCGCCGGCGCCGAGACGCCGATCGCGCTCTGCCCCCCGGGTCCCGGCGGCGAGGCCGGCGGCAAGGACACCGGGATCACCCTGCAGACCGCCGACATCGAGGCCTACCGCAAGGGCCTCGAGGAGCGCGGCGCCGACGTCGACGCCGAAGTCAGCCACATGGGCGACCCGGTGCCGCCGCTCTGCTGGCTCCGCGACCCCGAGGGCAACTCGTTGATGATCGTCGAGGTCCGCTGAGCCTGGCGGACTCGCGGCGAGGCGGGGCACGGCGCCTCGCCTCGCCGCACGGATAGGGACGCTCGCCGCCAACCGATTCGGACCGCTCGCCGCCGCGCTTGGCCGGTGCGGGGCCGGCGATAGACTCGGCCGAGCTGGGTGGCGGAACCCTGAGCAGGGCCCTGGGACGCGAGCACCGAGAGATCGACGCGGGGATCGAGGCGTTCGGCTCGGAGGGGCTCGACGATGAGGAGCGGGCGACGGCGCTGCGGCGGGCGATCGATGCCCTGCGCCGCCATATCTACCTCGAGGAGGAGTTCCTGTTCCCGCCGATGGAGGCGGACCTGAGGATCCCGATGATGGTGATGCTGCGCGAGCACGGCGAGATCTGGAGGAGCCTCGACGCGATCGAGGCCGACCGCGGCGGGGCGTCCTCCGGCGAGCTGTCGCAGGCTTGCCGCGGGCTCCTGCTCCTGCTCGCCGGCCACAACGCGAAGGAGGAGCCGATCTTCTACGGCAGCGCCGACGAGAGCGCCGAGCTGAAGGCGCTGATCGACTCGGGACGGATGCCCGACGGCTGGGTCTGCCGGCAGGCCTCCCTGGTCGACTGAGCGCCGCCTAGGACGCCGGCCCGCCGCCCGCCCTCGCGCCGGCCACCCGCTCCAGGTAGGCCGCCGCCGCCGCTCGCGCCTCGGGATCGGCGAGCGCCGCCAAGAGGCCGTCGGCATCCGCCCACGAGCGATCCGGTTGGCTCATCCCGGCCGCGACGGCGTTGACGTGGCGTTTCGTGGCCCGGACCGCGCTCCACGGCTTGGCCGCGATCTCCGCCGCAAGCGACTCGACGGCCTCGTCGAGCTCGCCTGCCGCGACGACGCGATTGAGCAGGCCGAGCCGCAGGGCCTCATCCGCTCCGAACCGCCGGCAGGTGATCACGAGGTCCTTGGTGGCGGCGGGGCCGATCTCCCGGACCAGCCGGGGAATGCCGCCCCAGGCGAGCGGGATCCCGAGATCGACCTCGGGGATCGAGAAGCGCGCGTCATCGGCGGCGACCCGGAGGTCGCAGGCAGCGGCAAGCACCAGGCCGCCGCCCACGCACCAGCCGTGGACCTTGGCGATCGTGATCGCCGACATCGCCTCGAGCGCCTCCGCCATCAGCCGGCCCGCGTCGGCATCCTCGCGCGAGACCCCGTCGGCGCCGCCGAACGCCGCCAGGTCGGCGCCGGCGCTGAAGGCCGCACCGCGACCGGAGACCACGACGACCCGGACCTCCGGATGCTCGGCATCGAACCGCCGCGCCGCCGCCGCGATCGCGCGGAGCACGGCCGGGCTGAGCGGGTTCAGCTTCGCGGGCCGATCGAGGGTCAGCGTCCCCCTCCTGCCCTCGACGGCGACCTCGATCCCCTCGTCCATGGCCGGCACTCTACGCCGGCGGGCCGGGGCCGCCGCCGGGCCCACATCGACCTACTGTTGTGACATGGCCGAGATCGAGCGACCACGGCTGCTGCTGGACATCGACGGGGTCCTGCACGTGGGCGACGAGCCGGTCGCCGGAGCGGTAGCCGCGCTCGAGCGCCTGCGGGAGCTCGCCGCCGGCGTCCGGCTGGTCACCAACACGACCTCGAAGCCGCAGGCGGCGATCGTCGCGCGCCTTCGGGGCATGGGGTTCGCGGTCGGCGACGAGGAGGTGATCACCCCGGCCGCCGCGGCTGTCTCCCACTGCCGCGCCCGCGGGCGCGAACGCGTCCTGATGCTGGTGCCCGACGAGCTCCGCGCCGACCTCGCCGGCCTGCGCGAAGCCGCCGACGGCGAGCGGCCCGATGCCGTCGTCCTCGGCGACCTCGGTGACGGCTTCACAGCCGCCGTGCTCAACGCTGCGTTCCGCGCCCTGCTCGACGGAGCAGAGCTGATCGCCCTCCAGCACAACCGCAACTGGCGCAGCGGCGAGGGGATGGTGATGGACGTCGGCGCCTACTCCGCGGCGCTCGAGTACGCGGCCGGGGTCGAGGCGACGGTGGCCGGCAAGCCCTCCCCCGCGCTCTTCACCGCGGCGATCGCCGCGATCCCCGGCCGCGGCCGGGCCCTGATGGTCGGCGACGACATCGAGGGCGACATCGGCGGCGCGCTCGACGCCGAGCTCGAGGCGATCCTCGTGCGGACCGGCAAGTACCGGCCGGATGCGGTCGCGGCCTCCGGGATCGAGCCGACCGCGACGATCGACTCGATCGCCGACCTGCCGGGGCTGCTGGGGTCATGAGAGATCCCGCCCACGTCTGACCGAGCGTCATTACTGTGGATGCGGTGGACGCCCCCGAGACCCGCTACGCCCCAAGCGGCGACCTGCAGATCGCCTACCAGGTCGTGGGCGAGGGTCCGCCCGACCTCGTGGTGGTGCCTCCCTACCTGTCGAACATCGAGCTGTTCTGGGAGCTGCCGAGCTTCGCGCGC
This sequence comes from uncultured Conexibacter sp., assembly GCA_964613275.1. Taxonomy (GTDB): domain Bacteria; phylum Actinomycetota; class Thermoleophilia; order Solirubrobacterales; family 70-9; genus RHKX01. The sequence continues at coordinate 14,165 of CAZTGN010000016.1, forward strand.
CTGTTCGGGCGGCTCTCCTCGTTCGCCCGGGTGATCCTGTTCGACCGCCGCGGCAGCGGCATGTCCGACGGGGTCGCGGGGGCGACCCCGCTGGAGCAGACGATCGATGACGTCCAGGCGGTCATCGACTCGGCCGGCGCCAGGCAGCCGGTGCTGATGTCGTTCCTCGAGGGCTGCGGCTTGACGGCGCTGTTCGCCGCATCCCATCCGGACCTCGTTCGGGCACTCGTCCTCGTCTCGCCGCAACCCCGGCTCGTCGCGGGACGGGGTTATGAGTGGGCGCCTCGGACCGAGGAGCGGTCCGAGATCGTCGCGGCCATCGTCGACTCATGGGGCGCCGACTCGCCCGCAAACCCGCTGGCTTCCCTCCTCGCCGACGGGGACGATCGAATCCGGACCGTGGCCGCGCGCATGCAGAGGCTGGCGATGAGCCCCGCCGCGGCGGCGGCCGCGCTCGCGGCGATCGGCGAGACGGACGTACGGGATGTCCTTCCGAGCGTGCAGTGCCCGGCGCTCGTGCTGCGCCTCGAGGGCGACACCTACCTGGACGAGCGGCACTCGCGCTACGTCGCCGAGCACATTCCCGACGCCGACTACGTCGAGGTTCCCGGGGGAGGCGCGCTCTGGGTCGGAGCCGAAGACGTGTTCGCCGACGAGATCCAGCACTTCCTGACCGGGGTGAGGCGACCCGTCGAAAGCGACCGCGTGCTCGCGACGGTGCTGTTCACCGACATCGTCGGCTCGACCGAGCGTGCCGCGGAGCTCGGCGACGCGACCTGGAGATCGCTGCTCGGGCGCCACGACCGCCTGCTGCGCGAGGAGGTCGAACGTCACCGTGGCCGCTTCGTGAAGTCCCTCGGCGACGGGGCGCTGGCGGTCTTCGACGGACCGAGCCGCGCGATCGACTGCGCCACCTCGGCCCGCGATCGGGTCCGAGACCTCGGCCTCGAGATCCGCGCCGGGCTGCACACCGGCGAATGCGAGCTGGTCGCCGACGGCGACGTCGGCGGGCTCGCCGTCCACATCGGCTCCAGGGTGAGCGGCCTGGCAGGGGCGAGCGAGGTGCTCGTCAGCAGCACGGTCCGCGACCTCAGCGTCGGCTCGACCCACACGCTGAACGACCGCGGCGAACACGACCTGAAGGGAGTGCCCGGACCGTGGCGGATCTTCGCGGTCGCCGATTGACCGAGCCGCCGCTGTGCGAGCTGGAGGCCCCGCCGTCGAGGCGGCGACCCCGAGAGGGACGGGAAGTCCCGCGCGGGACGCGTTCAGCCGGGCACGCTACGCACGTCCGCTGATTCCGAGCCTCCGCGCCTCAGCGCTTGCTCGACCGCGACTGCGGACATCCAGCTTGCGCAAGATGGCCGAGACGTGATGGCCGTCTTCTCGGACAGGAAGAGACGCTCTGCGATGTCAGCGTTTGGGAGTCCCTCCGTAACCAGCTCGAGGACCTCGACTTCGCGGGCGGTCAACCCCGCAGGGTTCTCCTTGGTGCTCGCGCGCCGACCCCGCGGGATGTTGTGGGCGATCACGGTTTCCTCCCCACATCTGATCACCGAGATTCCCTAGGGCGGACGACCGCCCGCGCGTAGCCGAAGCCCGTAGGGCGAAGGCGTGGCGCGGGCGGGACGAACTTCTGTCAGGGGCCCTCGCCACGGTCGCGGTGTTCACGCCGACTGGAGTGCCCCGAGTCTCGTGGACACGGTGATCTGACCCCGATTTCACGGAAGTCGGGGCACTCCAGATCCTCAGCCCACGCACGATCGACTACCACCTCCGCAAGGTGTTCAGCAAGCTCCGAATCGCCTCACGAACCGAGCTCGCCCGCCCAGGGCTGCTGCGGAGAGACCTGGGCTGACCGCGCTGCCGGCAAAGCTCGCGATCGAGCCCGGTGAGATCGTCAACCGCGATGCGCTGACCGGCCCGCAAGCGCGCCCTCCTCGAAGCGGTTGCCCTCGAACACGCGGCGGGCGGCGGTCAACCGAGCAGGCCGCGGATGTCCTCCGCAGTGATCCGGCTGGAGAACAGCTCGCCTTCGTCCATCACGCCGCGGAACAGCTTCGCCTTGCGGCGGGCCAACGCGACGACCTTCTCCTCGATCGTTTCACGGGCGATCAGCCGGTAGGCCATCACCGGTCGCGTCTGGCCGATGCGGTGGGTGCGGTCGATCGCCTGGTTCTCGGTCGCGGGGTTCCACCACGGATCGAGCAGGAAGCAGTAGTCGGCCTCGGTCAGGTTCAGACCGAAGCCACCCGCCTTGAGGCTGATCAGGAAGACCGGATCATCGCCGACCTTGAAGCGCTCGATCACTCGCTCGCGCTTGCGGGTGCGACCGTCCAGGTAGCAGTAGCCGATGCCCTCCTGGTCGAGCCTGTCGCGCACCTTGGTGAGAAAGCCGGTGAACTGGCTGAAGACGAGCGCGCGGTGGCCGCCCGCCGTCACCTCGGCGAGCTGCTCGGCGAGGGCTCCCAGCTTCGCGCACGGGATCGCGTCGTGGTCGGAGTCGACAAGGCCCGGGTGCAGACTGAGCTGGCGCAAGAGCGTGATCGACCTCAGGATCGTGATGCGGTTGCGATCGAAGTCGTCCAGCAGGCCAAGAACCCGCTGGCGCTCACGCTGCAGGTAGGTGTCGTAGAGCTTGCGGTGGCGCGCGTGCAGGTCCACCTCGAGCGTCTGCTCCTGCTTCGCAGGCAGCTCGGCTGTCACCAGCTCCTTGGTGCGCCGTTTGACGAGCGGCTTGATCCGCTGGCGCAGGCGGGCCAGCTGCTCGCCATCGCCCGCACGCTCGATCGGCCGCGCGTACCGCTCAGCGAATCGCTTCGGATCGGGAAAGAGCCCCGGCGCGGTGATCGAGAGGAGCGACCACAGCTCCATCAGGTTGTTCTCCATCGGCGTGCCGGTGAGCGCCAGCTTGAACGGCGCCTCGAGCTCCCGCACGGCGCGGTAGGTCTTCGCCTGATGGTTCTTGACGTACTGTGCCTCGTCGAGGATCACCCCGGCCCAGCTCACCTCGCGGTAGGCGTCGGCGTCGAGCCGAAGCAGTGTGTAGCTGGTGACGACGACGTCGGCGTCCGCGACCACCCCCTCGATCGCGCGGCCCGATTTCCGAAGCGTCTCCATCACCGGCTCAACGCTCAGCCCCGGGGCGAACCGGGCCGCCTCGCCGGCCCAGCCGGAGACGACGCTCGTCGGTGCGACGACCAGGAACGGGCCGGTTCCGGTGTCGCGCTCTCGCGCGTGGCAGATCAGCGCCAACGCCTGCAGCGTCTTACCGAGCCCCATGTCGTCGGCGAGGATCCCGCCGAGCCCGAGCTCCGAGATGGACGCCAGCCAGCCGAAGCCGTCGCGCTGGTAGGGACGCAGCTTGGCTGTCACCGCCGCCGGCGGCTCGTAGGTGCTGAGATCGCCGAGCTCGAGCAGCGCGCCGACCCGGCGCTGCCACGCCTCCGCCTGCTCGGTGACGATGCCCAGCGCGGTCAGCTCCGACCACAGCCCTGCCTGGTAGCGACTGATCCGCAGCTCGTCCGGAGGCGAGTCCGCCAGGCTCCTCGCCTCATCGATCAGTGAGCGCAGGGATTGAAGCCGGTCCCCGGAGAGAGAGAAGTAGGCGCCGTCCTCCAGCAGCATGTCGGAAGCGCCGCGCGCCAGGGCGGCGAACACCTCGGCGAACGGCAACTCGCGGCCCTCGACCGAGATCGTCACCCCGAGGTCGAACCAGTCGCGCTCGCCGGCGATCTCGGCGGTGGCAACGCCGATCTCGAGCGAGTCGGAGACGTCGCGGTAATCGGCCGGCTCGCCCTCGATCTCGACCGCGATGCCGTCGCGCCCGGAGAGCTGCGGCAGCTCCTCGGTCGTCAGCTGCATGCTCGCGACGCCGTCCAGCGAAACGGGGCCCAAGGCGGCCGGTCGGCCGGCGGCGTCGAGCAGGCCGTGGCGCTCCAGGCCGCTCCCGGAGAGGTCCAAGCTCCTGAGGACCTCCCGCTCGGCGCCGAGGTCGCGGAACCCGGGACCCTTGCCGTTCAACCCGATCGGGGCTCGCCGCGAGGCGGACCCGACCTGGTAGGTCCACTCCCAGGCGACCTCGACCGCATGCCCTCCGCCGTAGCTCGCGCGCAGGGCCAGGGTCGGGCCGGAGACCTCGGGCGGCGTGAAGGAGCCATCCGAGGAGACCACGCTCGCGAAGTTGCGCAACGCCGGGAAGATGTCGGCGGCGAATCGCTCGCGCTCGCCCTGCGGGACAGTCACCCGCCGGCCGGAGAGGACCATCCGCTGGAGCTCCGGCGGCGCGGATCTGCCGAGACGGACCAGGTGCAGGCGCTGGCCCGCGGACTGGCCGTGCTCGAGGGGCCCGGCACAGACCATTCCGTGGCCGGCCTCGCCGAGGAAGAGGATGGGCTCGGGGTCTTCGGCGCGATCGCCATCGATGCATGGGAGCGCACGGACCAGCGAGTCGCCATCGCCCTCCTGGGTGACGTCGATCACGATCTCGCCCTCGGCATACGGCGCCAGCTCCCCGAGACCCTGGCCTCCGTGGATGAGCGGCAGCCCGAGGCGCGCGGCCTCGTCGAGCAGCGGCCAGAGCTGGGCGCCGCAGTCGCCGAGGTCGAGCGTCTTCTCGGGTCCGTAGCCGGAGTAGTGATAGGAATGCCGCTGGCGGGCGCGCTGGACCGCGCAGAGCTCGCGCGCGAGCGCCACGTGATCGGCCCGGTAGTCGCCGCTATGGACCTGCCAGGAGTCGAGGCCACCCCACTCGAGCTGGCCGTTCACCCAGCCGCCGCGCGCCCCGGGGCGCATCAGGCGCGCCATTAGGCGCGGTGGCGCGGGGAAGTC
>CAZTGN010000016.1:19004-20721 GCA_964613275.1 uncultured Conexibacter sp.
CTCACCTGCAGCTGAAGCTCGATCGCCAGCGGCTTGCCGGTCGCCTGCGCGACGGGCGTGTCGATCAGCGCGCGCAAGGGCTCCTCCCACGGCCGCATCACCTCCTTCTCAGCCCCCTCGCCCGGCGGCCGTACGAGTCGCAACGGCGGACCGCCGCCATGACGATCGGCGGCGGCGACCATGACCGCCGCCACGTGCTTGCAGTCGATACCGACGGGGCAGGTGCACTCACCGCCATCGAAAACCCTGCGGCCTCCGGAGGCTTCCGCCAGGTATGCGGTCGTGCTGTAGACGGCCCCGTTGCCGACGACAGAGCCGGTCAGCGCACCAGTTCCGAGCTGCCAGGCGAGCGTCAGCACACGATCGGACCGGGCGTACGCGCGGCCGCGCTTGAACGCCCCCGACCCGACCACGGCCTCGACCTCGGACAGGTCGATCTCGGGGAGTTCGCTGATGTCACTGATCGCCGCCTCCACCCCGGCAACGTAGCCATCGCCCCGGACCGCAATCGGGGACTCGCCCGACACGATCCCGTCGCTGCCCTCCCGGAAGGCCGGTTCGCCTCCGCGACGTCGTGCCGCAGGCGTCGGGAACCGATCCGATCGAAGGCCCGCCGCCGGCTCGATCAGCCACCGGGTGAGACGCTCGGTCGGCTCAGATCAGCGATTTCCCGTGATCGCCTTCGGGATTTCGGTGATGATCGACCGGCGTCTTTCGATGGCCATTGACACGATCAGCGGGCGGTCCGATCAGGCCGCCGCGACGCTGCGGGCGATCTCGAACAGCTCCTCGGGCATCGGCGACTTCAGCCGCCAGGTGAACGCGACCGGCCGCCTCGCCCCGGTGGCGTACGTAGTCCATCGGGCCGAGGAAGAAGAAGGGCGCCGCTCCGAGCTCGCCTCGCCGCTGTTCACGGACGAAGAGCAAGACGTTGGTGCCCTCGTTGGCGTGGTTGATGTAGCGCCGGACGGTCGGCTGCCCGGGGGTCTGCCGGGACTGCGATTCCCAGTGGAAGAGGTCGCGGCTGATCGCGTAGTCGCGATACATCGTCGTCGGTGAGTAGTCCCGCTCCGCCTTGCGAAGGTCGACGAAGAGGACATCGCTCCGTGCCTGCGGGACCCAGAGGATGCCGCCCTGGGTCACCTTCGGCTTGACGCCGGACGCGAATCCGAGCGCCGCCACGACCTCCTGGCGCGAGTAGCGCGCGTGCAGGGTAAGCGGAATCTCCGGAGCCAGGGGCGACGGCGCCGGCGACGTCCGGGATCTGGCGTCGAGCGCCTTGAGCAACTGGCGCAGCTCGTCGCGGACCGCCGATTCGGACCACAGGGCCGCCAGGTACCCGCTGATCTCGTCGTGGCCCGCCTTGCCCGAGTCCAGGCCCCAGGACAGCATCGTCACCAAGCGCCTGTTGCGTTCATCGAGCGAGCCGAGCCGCGGTGGGTCGTCTGCCGCCAGTACCTGGCCATAGAAGCCGACTCGCTCCGGATCGTCGATATGGGCGAGGCGCCCCGTCGCCCGCAGCGCCCGTCCCTCGAACTCGGGATCCGCCGCCTCGGGAACCTCCCTTCCCGCATCACGGCGCAGCTCGGTCCAGCTCCGATGATTCCGATAGATGTCCTCGACCCGGAGCCCCTGTCGCTCCAGGAACTGATCCAGCGTCACACCCTCGGGCTGGGCGGCGGCGTCACTCACGAGCGTCGTCCAGCGGGAGCGCTGC
>CAZTGN010000017.1:0-1178 GCA_964613275.1 uncultured Conexibacter sp.
GGCGGGCAGATCGTGGCGCCGGCGCCGCTCAGCGTCGCCCGCCAGGGATCCGGATCGCGGTCGGCGCCGACCGCGATCACCGACCAGCGGCCCGGCTCGAGCGAGCCGAGCGCGACTCCGGGGGGGTCGGAGAACCGGGAGACGGAGACCTCGACCGGCGCCGGCCCGCCCGGCTTCAACGCCGCGATGCCTGCCGGCAGCGGGAAGCCCCTCCCGGCTTCGACCCGCCCGCACCCCACGCGGTCGGGCGGGCGCTCATCGACGGGAACGATCGCGATGCCACCGGCGGCGACGAGCGTCGTATCGGCGGCAGCGCGCACCGCCGGCGGCGGCGCGCGGACCTCGGCGACGCTCAACGCGGGTGAGCCGTAGCGGGGGACCGAGTTGAAGTACTCGAGGCCGGCCCCGAGCGGGATCGGGGCCCCGGGGCGGAACGAGGTGAAGTCGGGAGCGTCGTCGCTTGGGCCGTCGGCGCCCGGCTCGAGCCCGAGCCGCAGCTCCATCATCGCCAGGGCGAGCCGGCTCTCGGCCCCGCGGGCGCGCAGGAACGAGGCACCGTCACGGAGGACGACGAGGTTCATCGCGAAGCTGAAGATGAAGACGGCGAGCAGCCCGTAGGCCCAGCCGGCACGGATCCGGACGCCGCTGACGGCGTCGACGAGCACCAGCAGCAAGGCCGAGGAGCCCGGGAGCAGGTAGCGGATCGCATAGACCTGGGTGCCCTCCGGCCGGGTGTCGGCGAGCGCGGCGGCGAGCCAGAAGGTGACGAGGACGCCGAGCGAGGCCCAGAACGACCGTGGCAGCCCGCCCTTGAGGACGCGCCAGATCAGGCCCCCGGTCAGCGCCAGACCGACCAGCCAGCCGATCGCGGTCGGGCTGGCGTCCTCGACGGGGCGCGGCTCGACGATCCGCGTCCAGGGGACGTCGATACCGGTGATGCCGGTGGCGTTCACGGCCATCGAGCGGGCGAAGAACGTGACCAGGTCGATCAGTCCGCCGACCTCGGTCCGCCCCTGGTCGAACCGCTGTGCCCAGATCCACCAGGCGGCGTAGAGCAGCAGCGGGATGAGGAAGATCCAGGCGCGACGGATCCGGTCCCCCCGCAGCAGCACCGTGATCGCGACCCCGACCAGGTAGGCGAGCCCGACCGTGTAGGTGAAGACCGCCAGGATGAGCAG
>CAZTGN010000017.1:1188-19948 GCA_964613275.1 uncultured Conexibacter sp.
GAGCAGGTCGCCGCGGCGGTCGCCCCGCTCGACCGCGATCAGGGCGCCGAGCCCGAGCGCGATGCTGAAGGTCACGGTGAACCCGATCGGGCCGACGACGTGCTGCCAGGCCGAGCCGTAGAACAGCAGCAGCACCGCGGGCAGCAGCGCCCAGCCGGGACCGATCCGCCGCTTCGCCCAGACGAAGAAGAGCGTCGCCGCCAGCAGCACGCTGGCGACCCCGAGCACCCGCATCACGACGTAGTCCGGCCCGAGCAGGTCGATGCTGACCAGGTAGACCAGCCGCGTCGTGCCGATCAGGTGCGAGTTGTGGGGCGTGAGGACCGCCTCGAGGCCGTGGAGGCCGGAGAGGTTGCCGAACCAGGTCAGCTCGTCGTTCCAGAAGCTGGTGCCGCGGTTCAGCCAGAGCAGCAGCGCACCGGCGGCGAGGACGGCGATCGCGAGCAGCCACCGGGCGAGCCGCTCGCCGCGCTCGCCCGCGAACGCGGCGCCGACCCCGGCCTCGGCGGCGGTCGTCCTCACCGGCGATCGCGCGGCGGGCGCTCGTTGCGCATCGCGACGACCATCTGCGCGAGCAGCCCGAACGTGAACAGCTGGATGCCGATGACGATCAACAGCACCCCGAGCAGCAGCAGGGGCCGGTCGCCGATCGCATCGCCGGTGATCTTCTCGATCGTCAGGTAGATCCCGATCGCGAGGCCGGCCAGCAGGAAGCAGATCCCGATTCCGCCGAACAGGTGCAGCGGCCGGTTGCCGTAGCGGCCCATGAAGATGACCGCGAGCAGGTCGAGCATCCCCCGCGCGTAGCGCTCGAGCCCGAACTTCGTCCGGCCGTGGACCCGCGGCCGGTGGTTGACCGGTACCTCGGTGACCTTCCAGCCCCGCTGGACGCCGAGGACGGGGATGAAGCGATGCATCTCGCCGTAGACGTCCAGCGCGCGGACCCGATCGCCCCGGTAGGCCTTGAGCCCGTTGTTGAAGTCGTGCAGGTCGACCCCCGAGATCATCGCCGTGACGCGGTTGAACACCCGTGAGGCGAACCGACGCCGGATCGGGTCGCGGCGCGTCCGCTTCCATCCCGAGACGAGGTCGTAGCCCTCGTCGAGCTTGGCGAGCAGCCCCGGGATCTCGGCCGGATCGTCCTGGCCGTCGCCGTCGAGGGTGACCACGACGTCGCCGCGGGTGCGCTCGAAGCCGGCGGCGAGCGCGGCCGACTTGCCGGCGTTGCGCCCGAGGTCGACGACGACCAGGTCGTCGCGGCCGGCCCCGCGATCACGGAGGTAGTCGCCGGAGCCGTCGGTCGATCCGTCGTCGACGAAGATCAGCTCGCTGCTCCGACCGAGCGGGGCTAGGGCGGCGTCGATCTCGTCGATCAGCCCCGGCAGCGCGTCGCGCTCGTCGAAGACCGGGACGACGATCGAGACGTCCGGCGGCGCGGAGGTGGCTGCGACCGTCAAGGGTCCGGGCGGGCTTCGCACGGATCCTGCCGGCCGACGGGCTCATCCGCGGACATCTCCGGGCTCTCCCTGGGCATCGGCGCGGCAGTCTACGGGGCCGCCTCGGGGGTCGTCCGTTCGGGTGCGGCGGAGCCGAACCGTCGCTTTCCCCACCTCATCAGCGGTCGTTCGAGCGCATAGAAGCTGATCGCCGCGCAGACGATCGTTCCCGCCAGGGTCATCACCACCACCAGCGGGAACTGCCGCGCCGGCCACCAGTCCGGGACGCCGGCGTCGAACAGGGCGATCAGGACCGGGAACTGCCAGAGGAAGATCCCGTAGGAGACCAGGCCGAGCCAGGTCAGGATCGGGTGGGCGAGCAGTCGCCGGACGGGATCGCGGCGGTGGGCGCCGAACGTCGCCGGCAGGACCACCAACAGCGCGATCACCCCGAAGGCGACGAACTGGATCTTGTACTGGCCGAGATCGCCGAGCGGGAAGGCCGAGCTCGGCGCGGGGTCCATCACCACCCACGCGAGCCAGAGATAGACGGCGAGGGCGCCGAGCCACGGGACCCAGGGACGACGGGTGACGAACGCGACCGCCCGCGGCTCCGGGTCACGCTCCTGCGCCCAGACCGACAGGGCCGCGAGGCCGAGGCCGAGCGCGAACCACCAGCCGCGCCCGATCGGCGAGTAGAACAGGACCGTCTCGAGATCCGAGATCGGGACGCGGCTCTGGATCGCGAACGAGGCGAGCGAGATCAGCGCCAGGACGGCGAGCTCCGGGGCGAGCCAGTTGCGGCCGCGCCACAGCTTCGCCAGCGCCGCCATGCCGACGACGAAGAACGGCAGCAACGCGTAGAAGAAGACCTCGAGCGACAGGCTCCAAGCCGGCGGGATCGCGCAGCGGTAGGGATCGATCGCGCAGGTTCCCTCGGGCGTGAAGATCGGGTAGTTCTGCAGCAGCCCGTAGTAGACCCACCAGTTGCCGCTGAACGCCCCGGCCATGCCGGGCACGATCGCGGCGATCGTCAGCACGGCCCAGTAGCCGGGCGCGATGCGGAGGAAGCGGCGCCGCGCGTAGCCGGAGAACGCGGGGCGGTCGCCGTGCCGGCGCCGGGCGGCGACGAACGGCCTGTAGAGCAGGAATGCGGAGAGGAGGAAGAAGAACGCGACGCCGATGTCGAGGTGCGCCACCAGCCGTCCGTGCCAGGTGTCGCTGTAGCCGCCGGTGAAGATCGCGACGTGAACGACGAGGATCGCGATCGCGGCCACGGCGCGCAGCGAGTCGAAGAGCGGGAACCTGGCGTGGGAGCGCGGCGGCGCGATCGCCGCCGCGACCTCGTCGAGCAGCGCATCCTCCCGGTGCGTGCCGGGACCCGTCGAGCCCTGAACCCCTTCGACCATCGATCAAGCCCTCCTGACCTGAGCGTCGCGATCCTATCCCGGCGAGCCGCACCGGCAGGCCGCCTGGCGAGGTGGCGGGACGGGCGCTGCAGCTACCATCCGCCCCCGGGTGAGACGCCGGCTCGCAGGGACAGCAGCGCTGATCGCCGGGCTGTTCGTGCTCCTGCCCCCGGCCCCCGCTCCCGCCAAGCCGGACATCCGGGCGCTGGGGGCCGACGAGCTCACCCCCGGCTTCGCCTGGAAGACGCGAACGTATGGGGCCCGTTGCGAGGGTGGGGCGCTCGACCTGCGCGCGCGTGCCGCCCGCGGTTGGCGGGTCGTGGCCGAGGGACGAAGCGCTCGCCGCGGGAGCCTGCGGCTGCGGGTCGGGCTCGAGGGCGGACAGGCGACGTCGGTCGCTTTCGTGCGCCGCGACGGCCAACGCCGCCGCTACACGATCCGCTGCCTGCCTGCCGGCTTTCCGAAGTTCACCTTCGAGCGGATCCGCGACGGAGGGCCGAGGCTCTTCTTCGTGGCCAACGACGGCTTCCTCGCGATCTTCGACCGTAACGGCGCCCCGGTCTGGTGGTTGGAGGTCGACGGGTCGGGCGCCGACGGGAAGCTGCTGCCCGACGGGACGATCTCGCTGAACACGGCGTCGGGCCTGGTCGCCGGGGAGTTCGAGATCCGCACGATCGGCGGGCGGCTGCTGAGGACGGTCGGAAGCGACGAGGACACCGACCTCCACGACCTCCAGCTCCTGCCCAACGGCAACTACGTGATCGGGACGATGAGCTTCCGCAGCGGCGTCGATGCCAGCGCCTTCGGAGGCGTATCGAACGCACTCGTGCTCGACATCGCGATCGAGGAGCTGACGCCGGCCGGCGACGTCGTCCGCCGCTGGGACTCCGGAGAGCACATCGGCCTCGACGAGACCGGCCGCTGGTGGAGCGGGATCGTCGCCGACGGCGCGCTCTGGTACGACGTCTCGCACTGGAACGCGGTCGAGATCGACGGCCGCCACATGTATCTCTCGTTCCGCAACACCGACTCGATCTACAAGGTCGATCGCCGGAGCGGAGAGATCATCTGGAAGCTCGGCGGCACCGCGACCGAGCAGAGCCTCGAGGTGCTCGGCGATCCCGCCGGCGACTATCCGCTCGGCGCGCAGCACGACGTCCGCGTCCAGCCGAACGGGACGGTCACCGTCTTCGACAACCGCACCGGGCTTCCCGATGAGGTGCCGAGGGCGAAGCGGTACCGGATCGACGAGCAGGCCGGCACCGCGACGCTGGTCGAGACCGTCACCGACCGGCGGGTGACGAGCGCGTTCTGCTGCGGATCGGCCCGCCGGCTGCCCTCGAGGGAGTGGCTCGTCTCGTGGGGCAACACCGGCATCGTCGGCGCCTACGACCGCGAGGGACAGGTGATCTATCGGCTCCTCACCCCGCCGGGTTCGGGGTTCACCTACCGCGCCAATCCGGTGCCGCCGGGCGAGCTCACCATCCGCGAGCTGCGGCGGGCGATGGACCGGATCCACGGCCACGGGCCCGGGCGCCGGCCGGCGGCGTCCGACGGGCCGGCCTCCTAGCCGCCGGGCCCGTCGGATCGGCTACAGCGGGATGTTGCCGTGCTTGCGCTGCGGCTGGGCGACCCGCTTGGTCTGCAGCGTGTGCAGGGCGCGGATCAGCTTCGGACGGGTGTCGCGCGGCTCGATGACGTCGTCGATGTAGCCGCGCTCGGCCGCCGAGTAGGGGTTGGCGAACCGCGCCTTGTAGTCGTCCATCAGCTTCTGGCGCCGCTCCTCGGGGGTCGGCGACTGCGACAGGTCCTTGCGGTAGATGATGTTGACGGCGCCCTCGGGCCCCATCACCGCGACCTCGGCCGTCGGCCAGGCGAAGTTGAAGTCGGCGAGCATGTGCTTGGAGTTCATGACGTCGTAGGCGCCGCCGTAGGCCTTGCGGGTGACGACGGTCAGCTTCGGGACGGTCGCCTCGGTGAACGCGTAGAGCAGCTTGGCGCCGTGGCGGATGATCCCGTTCCACTCCTGCGAGGTGCCGGGGAGAAAGCCGGGGACGTCGGTGAAGGTGACGAGCGGGACGTTGAAGGCGTCGCAGGTGCGGACGAACCGCGCCGCCTTCTCCGACGACTCGATGTCGAGGACGCCGGCGAGGTGCATCGGCTGGTTGCCGACGATCCCGACCGGAAGGCCGTCGAGGCGCGAGAAGCCGCAGATGATGTTGCGCGCGAAGTGCTCGTGGACCTCGAAGAACTCGCCGTCGTCGACGATCAGCGCGATCACGTCGCGCATGTCGTAGGGCTTCTGCGGGTCGGCGGGGACGATCCCGTCGAGGCCGGGGTCGCGGCGCTCGGGGTCGTCGAACGGCTCGACCCGCGGCGGCATCTCGAGGTTGTTGGCGGGCAGGAACCCGAGCAGGTAGCGGACGTCCTCGAGGCAGCTCTCCTCGTCCTCGGCGGCGAAGTGGGCGACGCCGGACTTGGTGTTGTGGGTCATCGCGCCGCCGAGCTCCTCGAACTCGACCTCCTCGCCGGTCACCGTCCTGATCACGTCGGGCCCCGTGATGAACATGTGCGAGGTCTCCTTGACCATGAAGATGAAGTCGGTCATCGCCGGCGAGTAGACGGCGCCGCCGGCGCACGGGCCCATGATCACGCTGATCTGCGGGATCACGCCCGAGCATTGGACGTTGCGGACGAAGACGTCGCCGTAGCCGCCGAGCGAGACGACCCCCTCCTGGATCCGGGCGCCGCCGGAGTCGTTGAGGCCGATCACCGGCGCGCCGACCTTGGCCGCCATGTCCATGACCTTGACCATCTTCTCGGCCATCACCTCGCCGAGCGAGCCCCCGAAGACGGTGAAGTCCTGGCTGAAGACGAACACGGTGCGGCCGTCGATCAGCCCGTAGCCGGTCACGACGGCATCGCCCCAGGGCCGGTTCTTCTCCATCTCGAAGTCGGAGGTGCGGTGGCGGACGAAGGTGTCGAGCTCCTCGAAGCTGCCCGGGTCGAGCAGCTTCTCGATCCGCTCGCGGGCGGTCAGCTTCCCCTTCGCGTGCTGCTTGTCGACCGCGGCCTCCGAGGCCGAGTGGATCGCCGCCTCGCGCAGCTCGCGGAGGTGGTTGAGCTTCTCCTCGAAGGTCTGGGGGTTCGACGCGCGCACGGGAAGCGGCAGTCTAGACCGCGGGAGAGGACCGATCCGGCGCGGGCTCAGACGCCCGACGGGCCCGTGCCGAGCAGGCTCGAGACGTCGAAGGCCTCCGGGCTCAGCGGTGCGTCGCCGCGGGTGATGTGCACGTCCTTGGCGTCCACCGTCAGCTCCGATGCGAGCCCGGGCAGGGTTGCGCTCGCGAGGACGATCTCGGTGATCAGCCGGCTCAAGGGGATCTCGGGGACCCACTCCGCGGTCTCCTCCCTGCCGAGCGGGACATGACCCCATCGCCAATCCTCGATCACGTAGACCCCGCCCGTCCGCAGGCGGGGGAAGAGCTCGTTGAAGGACTGCCGTGCCGGCTCGTACAGATGCGCGCAGTCATCGATCACGAGGTCGAGCGGCTCGTCGCCGAGCTCCTCGCCGGCGATCCGCGCCAGCTCCTCGCGGTCGCCCTGATCGACGCCGCCGAAGACCCTGACGGCGTCGCCGAGGCCGATCGCGCCCGCATGCCGCTCGACGCGCTCGCGAACCTGCACGAGCGGCTCCAGGTCGATGGAGACGAGCTTCCGGGGCCGCGCCAGCTCGGCGAAGAGGATCGTGCTGCCGCCGTCGTTGATCCCCAGCTCGAAGATCCGCTCGGGCTGGAGGCGGCCGAACAGCTCGACGTAGCCGTCGATCTCCGCCCGGAACTTGAAGACGAAGAAGTCGCTCTCGTTTCCTTCCTCGTCGTCCCGCCCGCCCCGCTCGAAGAAGTCCTCCGGCATCGCCTGGAAGGTCGTCCCGGCGAGCGAGAAGCGATCACCGCCGATCCAGTTGGGCGTCCGGGGCCGCCTGGGTCTGATTCCGAACGGCGCGATGACCGGGACCTTAGTGCTGTTCCAGCAGGCCCCGCGCCGGCGGGCCCTCAGGCTCGGCGCGCCTCGACGTAGACCGTGCCGCCGCGGCGGAGCAGGACCTCCGCGGCGGCGCCGGCGGCGGCGATCGGGAGGAGGATCGCGCCGGCCGCCAGCGAGGCGATCCGCCGCACCGGGGTGAGGGGCTCGATCCGGGCCTCGGGACGGCGCAGCGCCTGGTAGAGGTCGAGGCCGCCGGGCACCGAGGCGACGAGGCCGGTCAGCCAGCCGATCACGACCTGGCCGGCCCGCAGGTAGGAGACGGACTCGACCCGGAGCCCGTCGTCGGTGAGCCCGGAGGTCAGCGTCGCGGTGGACAGGTGGACGAGGTGGCGGGGGATGTCGAGGTGGAGCCAGCGGTCGCCGAACAGGCGCGCCTGGATCGAGGCGGTGTTGGGGACGGCGACGATCAGGACGCCGCCGGGCGCCAGCAGGCGTGCGGCCGCGCGGATCGCGGAACGCGGCCACGGCAGGTGCTCGAGCGAGTGCCAGAAGACGACGCCCGCCCATCCGTCCCCGCGGGCGACGGCCTCGATCGGCCCGTCGACGAAGTCCTGGCGCTTGGCGCCCCGCTCGAGCCCGGTGACCGTCCGCCCGCGCGCGGCGAGCGCGTCGAGAAGCGTTCCCTCGCCGGCGCCGACGTCGAGGATCGGACCCGGTGGCGCTACCTCGTCGAGGTGGCGCGCGAGCAGGCCGCGCGTCCGCCCGAGGATCGCGTCGCCGGCGAAGTTGAAGCGGCCGCCGCCGCCCTCGGGCCGGTACCAGTCGCCGTAGGCGGCCTCGAGCTCCGCGTCGTCGGGGCGCGGGTCGGTGGTCGCGGCGCCGCAGCGGCGGCAGCCCGTCCGCCGGTCGAGGCGCGGGGAGCCGCCGTCGAACGGCGCCCCGCACCAGGCGCACTCCTCGGCGGGGCTCATCGCCGCGGCCGGCGGCAGACCGCGCAGACGTCCAGCGCTTCCGCGAGGCCGTCGGCGCGCAGCTCGAAGTCGTCGGCGTCGATCGCGGCGGCGCGGGGATCGTCGTCGCCTCGATGGCGGTTGAGCATCGTGTCGTAGAGGCGCTGCTTCGCCCGCATCGGCACGAGCCGGCGCAGGCGCAGCGGGTCGAGGCGGAGGAGCCGGTCGAGGGTCGCCCGCTCCTCGTCGAAGATCTCCATGTACCGCTCGGAGCCGAAGATCCCGAGGACCTCGACCCGCTCGAACCGCTGCCCGCAGAGCGTGCCGAGCTGCTCGGAGTCGAACTCCACGTAGTGGTAGGGATCGATGATCTCGTCCGGCCGTCCGAGCGTCAGCCGGTTCGGGGTTACGAAGACGGCGACCCCGTCGTCGGTCAGGACCCTGCAGACCTCGGCGAGCACGCGGTCGGGATCCGGCACGTGCTCGAGCGACTGGACCGAGAGCACCGAGGGGAACGAGCCGTCGGCGAACGGAAGCTCGCGCATGTCGGCGACCACCGTCTCGCGGTCCTGGCCGGCGAGGGCGCCGGGGTCGATGTCGACGCCGACGGTCTCGCGCGGGGCCAGCAGGTGGAAGCTGTGCCCGACCCCGCAGCCGAGGTCGAGGACCCGCCCGTCGTCGAGGTACGGCTCGCCGAGCTCGTAGGCGGCGACGTGACGCTGCCAGGTCGGGTTGAAGCCGGCCTCGGGGCTCGCGACTCGCTCGCCGGTGACCTTCATCGGCGCCATCGTCTCAGGTCCGCTCAGCGGCGGTAGCGACGCCGAGATCGGCGCAGCCCGCGCTCGTTGCGGATAACAATGTCGCCGTGGAGGCGCACGCCACTACCGTCGGGTCGCGGCCCGGGCAGGATTCCCGACAGGACGTCGCGGGCGGCTCCGCGACGCTCGCCGACGCGGCCGGCCTCACCGCGGCAGCGGTGCTGGGCGCGGCGTCGGCGCTGGCTTCGGCCGCCTACCTCCTGCTGCCCGCGATCGAGCTTCCCGAGCCGTTCGAGGACCATCACCAGACGGCCGAGACGGCCGTCTTCCTGATCACGCTCGTGATCGTCCTGCCGCTGGCGGTCTGGACGGTCCCGCGTCTGGCGGACCGCATCGCGAGCAGGTCGCGCACCGCCGCCGCCGGAGCCGCGGCGCTGGTCTGCGCGACGCTGGTCGCGGGCCTCGTGCTCGTGCGCGTCTCGACGGCGCTCCCCTGGGGCGGCGGGATGCCGACCCTGCTCGCGGTGACGGCCATGTGGTGGATCGGCGTCGGAGCGGTCGTCGCCAGGGCGCTCGTCGCCGCTGACGTCGGGCTGCTCGAACGCGTCGGCGCACGGGCCGGCGATGTCTGGGGGGCGGCCGCGGTGCTGGCGGTCGGGGTTATCGCCGCCTTCGCGATCTGGGCCTCGGTCTCGGCCCCGGTGCTCGCGGCCGCGATCGCGATCGCGGCCGCGGGGCTGTTCGCGATCCGGCGCTTCGAGCTGCCCGCACCCACCCGCTTCGGGTGGGTCGTCGATCTGGCGATGGTCGGGCTCCTGCTCCTGGCCGTCCCGAACCTCGTGGTGCTTCGCCCCGATGTCGATGCGGAGAGCTTCCTCACCCTGACGATCGACATGCACCAGAACTTCTTCGTCGCGCCGGCGAGCGACCTGTTGGCCGGCGGCACGCTCCTCGTCGACACCTTCTCGCAGTACGGCGTGGTCTCGATCGCGTTCATCGCCGGCTGGTTCGACATCGTCGGCGTCGGCAACGGCACGCTCGGGCTCCTCGAGGGCCTGATGAGCGCCCTGGTCTTCGCCGCCGGCTACCTCGTGGTCAGGGCATCCGGCGCCGGCAGGGCCCTCGCGGTCACGGGGTTCGCGGTCGCGACCGTCGTCCTCGTCTTCGGCCTGGTGTACCCGGTCGGGGGGTTGCTCCAGCACGGGGCGATCCGCTTCGGCATGCCGATGGCGATCCTGGCGGCGGCGGCCGTCGAGCTGCGCTTCGAGCGGTTCGCTGCAGCCGCCCGCGTCCTCGCCTTCGCGACGGTGGGGCTGTCTTCGGTCTGGGCGCTCGAGGCGTTCGGCTACACGGCCTTCACCTTCGCCGCGATCGTCGCCGCCGGCGCGGCCCTGGAGCCCGCGGGCGGGCGCCTCCGATACGCGTCCCGGCGTGCCGTCGCGGCCCTCGCCGCCTGCATCGCCGCGCACCTGATCCTCGCCGCGGTGACGCTCGCGATCTCGGGCAGCCTTCCCGACTGGGCCGTCTACCTCTCCACCCTGCGCGAGTTCCTGGGCGGACGGATCGGGGAGCTGACCTACGACTTCTCGGCCTGGTCGCCGGGGCTGGCGGTCGGCGCCCTCTACGCCGTCTCGGCCGTCGGCGTCGCGCTGATCGTCCTCCGCCGGCGCGACCTCGCGCTCGGGGAGCGGGCGGCGGTCGTCCTGCTGGCCGGCTCGACCGCCTACGGGGTGGCCCTGTTCAGCTACCTGGTGAACCGGTCGGCCGACCACATCGTGCCGTACGTCAGCCTCCCCGCGTTCATGGTCGTGATGATCTGGCTCGGGCTGCTCGGGCGGACGGCCGGAGCGGGTGCCAGGCCCGTGCGCGTGCTGCTGGCGCTCTCCCTCGCCGCCTCGGCGTTGATGGTGGCGGTCGCCTCCTCGTCGGTCGATCTCAGGCTCTCGCAGTCCGCGCTCGCCCACGTCGTGCCCGGCGGGCAGTCGACCCGGGCCGCGCTCGCCCGCCTCCGCCACATGCCCCAGATCAGCCCCGGCGCCGATGAAGCCGAGCTGCTGCTCGACAGCTACTGGGCGGGCAGCTCCCGGGCCCTGGTGATCACCGAGCCCGACCGCGGGATCGAGGCCCTCGCGCAGACCGGGCGCCGGAACCTGCTGCCGCTCACCAACCCGCTGGAGAGCAGCTTCGTCCCGGTCCAGAGCCTGGAGCGGCTCGACGAGGCGCTGGCGGCGATCGAGCCGGGCGAGCTGATGCTCACCGACGAGAACGCGCTTCGCACCTTCGCGCAGCTGCAGCGCAACCCGGATCGGATGCCGCGAACCGGCTCCGAGCTCGATCCGCTCAGCCCGCAGGCACTGCGGTTCGTCGCGCCCGGCGGGCTTGCCGTCCTTCAGAAGTACGCGCTCGGGCGGCTCGGCGAGCGCTTCGACGCCGAGGTCGTCGCGCGCAGCGAGGGCGGCCTGCTCGTCGTCGAGCTGGTCCCCCGCTAGCGCTCTGGATCCCCCCGGGGCGGGACGATCTAGAGCCTGTACCTGCGTGACCGCACGATCCCGGCCCGATGCAATGCCAGCCGGAACCCCTGCCAGAGCGTCTTCAGCCCGTACACGACCCCGGTGCGAAAGCCGACCGATGACGCCTCCTCGAAGTAGCGGCAGTTGGCCGGAACCTCGGTGATCCGGAAGCCGAGCTCGGCCGCCTGGTAGAGCATCTCCGAATCGAAGCTGAAGTCGAGCGAGTTGCGCAGGAAGGGCACGCCGAGCAGGAGCTCGCGGGAGTAGGCCCGGTAGCCGGTGTGGGCCTCGCTCAGGTGGGTGCCCATGATCCGGTTCTGGATCCCGGTCAGGAAGCGGTTCGCCGCGAACTTCCAGCGGGGCATGCCCGCCGCCAGCGCGGCCCCGGGGGTCGCCAGCCTCGAGCCGAGGACGAGGTCGGCCTCGCCGGCGAGGATCGGCGCGGTCAGGTGCGGGATCAGCCCCGGCTCGTACTGCCCGTCGGGGTGGAGCATCACGACCACGTCCGCGCCGCGGTGCAGGGCCTGCATGTAGCAGGTCTTCTGGTTGCCGCCGTAGCCCACCTGATGGGGGTGCCACATCACCTCGAGCGGCAGCTCGCGGGCGAGCTGCAGCGTGCTGTCGGTGGAGGAGTCGTCGACGAGGATGATCTCGTCGACGTGGTCGAGCGGAATCGCGGCGACGGTCTGCTGCAGCGTCGCAGCCGCCTGCCGCGCCGGCATCACGACGACCACCTTCGACGCGCTGTTCGGTTCCGGGGCCAGCAGCCGCTCATCGTGTCAGGTTTCACCGCTTCGGGCCTCCGAACCCGGGGGGACTGGTAGGTTCCCGTGCCTCGGATTGGGCGGCCGCGCATCGGACGGGGAGCAGCGACTTGAAGCAGACTCTGGCCGGCGCCCGCTGGGTGGTACTGGCGGTCGCGGCCCTGACCGCCCTGGGGCTGGCGCTCCGCCTCGCCCGCTACCAGCAGACCGTCTTCGGCGACGAGCTCTCCACCCTCTACATCGTCGAGGGCCGGTCGCTCGCGGACGTGATGAGCTACGTCTCCGGCGACGCCGAGATCTCGCCGCCGCTGTACTTCATCCTCGCCTGGCTTTCGACCAAGCTCGGCTCGGCCCCCGAGCTCGTGCGGCTGCCGTCGCTGATCGCGGGGACGATCTCGATCCCGCTCGCCTGTCTGGTCGGCGCGCGGGCGATCAACCGCCCGGCCGGGCTGATCGCGGCGGGGGCGATGGCGCTGAGCCCGTTCATGATCTTCTACTCGGCCGACGGCCGTGGATACGCGGTCACGATCGCGCTCCTGCTCGGATCGACCCTGGCGATGCTCGAAGGCGCGCGGGCCGGAAGGAAGGCGTGGTGGGTCGCCTACGGGGCGCTGTCGCTGCTCGCGATGTACACCCACTACACGGCGGCGTTCGTCCTCGCCGCCCAGCTCCTCTGGCTGCTCTGGGCCCACCCGGCGGCGCGCCGGCCGGCGCTGCTCGCCAACGTCGCTGCCGCCGCCCTCTACCTGCCCTGGCTGTCGGGCCTGTCCGCCGATGCCGGATCGCCGACGACGGACCTCCTCTACTCGATCCAGGGCGAGGGCCTGGCCGTGAAGCTGCGCTCGATCGGGAGCTGGGCGATCGGATACCCGTACACGACCCTCGCCGATTTCCTCGGGCCGGTCCCCGCCCTGCTCGCCGCCGCGGGGTTCGTGACGGCAGCGACGGTCGGGCTGCTCAGACACCTCCGTGCCCGCGCGTCGGGCCCGCCGCGGCCGCCCCTGGTCACGCCCGGCATGGCGCTCGCGGTCCTGCTCGCGATCTCGAACGTCGCCCTCGCGCTGCTCTTCCTGCTCGTCAGCGACAACGACCTGCTCAGCGCCCGCAGCCTGGTGACGGCGTCGGCCGGCCTCGCGCTGCTCGTGGGCGCCGTGCTCGCGTCCGCCGGACGGCTCTGGGGCTCGGTCTGCACGGTGCTCGTGTCGGCGTGCCTGGCGTTCGGCGCTGCGCAGACGCTCGCGACCGAGAACGCGCTCCCCGACCTCGAGGCCGCCGCCGCCCAGATCGAGGCCGAGGCGGGTCCCGACGACGTCGTCGTCGACCTCTCGCTCGCGGCGGGGGCGACCCCGGTTCCGTTGACGCCGCTCGATGCCTACCTCGGGCAGACCCGGTCCGAGTACAGGATCGGGCTGCCGGAGGGCGAGCCGCCGTTTCTGCCACAGACGCCGGTCCCCGACGCGGCCGTGCTGCTGCGGAGGGCGGTGCGGGAGGCACGCGGGGGGTCGCTGATCGTCGTCGCCGGCGACGGGTCCCTGCTCCGCGACGGCGACGAGGTGACCGCGATCGTCCCCGCGCCGGGCTCCGAGGCCGTCGAGCTACCGCCGCGATCGAAGCTGATCGCCGAGCGGCGCCTCGGGGGCCTCGGCCCGATCGACGTCGTCACGATCGACGTCGGTGGGGCCGCCGGCGGCCGCTAGGCCCGTGACGGCCGGTTCAGGATCGATCGTGCTCGATCGCGGCCGGTCGGGGGCGGTGGTCAGAACGCCCGCCGCGGCGACCGCTGTCGGTGAGCCGCGTTCACCCCGGCGTCGCGCCTGCCGGCGCCGACCCCACTGCATCAGCGGTCGTTCGAGCGTGTAGTAGCTGACCGCCGCACAGGCGACGGTGACGGCCAGCGTCGTCGCCAGCAGCACCGCGAAGCTCATGCCGGGCCACCAATCGGCGGCGCCGAGGTCGAACAGCAAGATCAGCGCCGGGAAGTGCCAGAGGAAGATCCCGTAGGAGACCAGGCCCAGCCACGTGGTGACCCGATGGCGCAGGAAGCGCCGGTAGCTGCCGCCGCCGTCGGCGCCGAAGGTCGCCGGCAGCATGACGAGGAGGGCGATCAGGCCGAAGCTCACGAACTCGAACGGGTACACGTCGAGGTCACGGAGCGGGTAGGTCGCGAGCGGGTACGGCACCAGCAGGAAGATGCTGACCGCCAGGTAGAGCCCGAGGCCGACGGTCAGTGAGACCCACGGCTTCGTTCGCACCGTCCTGACCCAGGCCGGCTCGCCGGCCCGGTGTTCGACCCAGACCGAGACCGAGGCGAGTGCGAGGCCGAGCGCGAACCAGAGGCCGGTTCCGATCGGGGAGAAGTGGAGGGCCTGAGCGATGCCGCCGATCGGCCATGTGGCCGAGATCGGCAAGGAGACGAGAGCCAGGATCGAGATCGCGGCGAGCTCGGGCACCAACCAGCTCCCGGTGCGGCGCCGGCGACCCAGCCAGGCCAAGGCGATGACGATCAGGGGCAGCATCGCGTAGAAGAGCACCTCGATCGCGAGGCTCCAGGCCGGGGGGATGGCGCAACGTTGGGTGTCCGCGGCGCAGGCGCCCTCCGGCGTGAAGATCGGGAGGTTCTGAAGCAGCCCGTAGTACGCCCACCAGTCGCCGCTGAACGCCCCGGCCATCCCCGGCACGATCGCGGCGATGGTCAGGGCCGCCCAGTAGGCCGGAGCGATCCGCAGGAACCGGCGCTCGGCGTAGCCGGAGAAGCTCGGGCGATCCCGCCCCGCGACTCGGGCGGCGACGAACGGGCGGTAGAGGAGGAAGGCCGACAGCAGGAAGAAGAACGGGACGCCGATGTTCAGGTGGGCGAGGATCGCGCCGGGCACCGAGTCGACGGGGCCCGCGAAGAAGACCGTGAACAGGGCGACGTGGAAGACGAGGATCGAGAGGGCCGCGATCCCGCGCAGGGAGTCGAAGAGCGGAAAACGCAGGTGGCTCACCGGTACTTCCATGCGCCGGTTGGATCGTAGACCGAATTCCGCGCCAGGCCGCCGGTCGGGCTACGGTCCGGTCGTGTCCCTTGCGACCCTTCGCGCCCAGCGCGCCGCCCGGGCGCGGACCGGTCGCTCGATGACCCGCGCCGACATGTAGCCCCAGAGGATCGAGAGCGGGACGACGGCGAGCAGCCAGAGCGCCGCGGCTCCGGCGGTTCCCGTCGGCATCGAGATCAGCCGCGCGAGGCAGGTGATGATCACGAGGTGGATCAGGTAGATGCCGTAGCTGACGTCGCCGAGCCAGCGGACCGGGCCGTTGATGAACGGCATCTGCCACCTGTCGCTGGAGAAGATCGTCGCGGCGGCGAACAGCCCGATCAACGCCGTGTAGAGGAGTCCCACCAGCGGCGAGTAGTGCACCGACGCCGGCTGCACGGCCGCGACGACCGCCGCGACCGCGGCGAATCCGGCGACCGCGGCGAGTTGGGCCGCGCGGGCGCGGGAGGCGTCGAAGGCGGCCTTGATCGTGCGCCGCCGTGAGAACAGGAGCGCGATCGTCATGCCGACCCCGAACGAGAACGCCCAGTAGGGGAACTGGATCTCGCCGGCGAGGTGGAGCTCGTCGATCCGCGCGGCCGAGACGTCGATCGAGAGCAGGGAGGCGACCGAGTCCAGGTTCGTCATCAGCAGCCTCCAGGCGACCGCGATCGCCGCGCTGATCGTCAACCCGATGAGCGGGTGTCTGAACCAGCGTGCCGCGAAGAAGACCAGCAGGATGTAGAAGATGACGTCCGCGGAGAGCGTCCAGATCGCCCGGTTCATCCCGAACCCGAGGTAGTACTGGAAGTTGACGAGCTCGGCGGGGACCTCGAAGGTCGTGAGGGTCAGGAAGATGTTGCCGAGGCCCGGAAACGCGAGCGGCGGCTGGAACGGCAGCGTCGCGATCAGCAGCAGGCTGAGGCCGAGGACCAGGAAGTAGGCGGGGAACAGCCGCGCGGCCCGGCGAACCGCGAAGGCGCTGACCGATCCGAGCTCGCCGCCGCGCGCCGCCACCGGCAGGAACATCACGAACCCGCTGACGATGAACAACGCGTTGAGCGAGCTCTGGCCGGGATCGATCGCCCAGACGAAGCTGCCGATGGCGCCGTCCTCGGGCCCCATGCCGATCCGGGCGTTCTGCAGCGAGTGGAAGATCACGATCGCGAGGATCGCGATCCCGCGAAAGCCGTCGAACGCGGGGACGACCGGGACCCCCGATGCGGCCCTGCGCATCTTGCCCGGGTCGATCGGCTCGTGGCGCGCGACATTGGTCGCGGATCCGCTCAAGCTTGGGGTCTCCTCCCGTCGTGCGGGCGCGAACTCTAAGCCACCCCCGGCCCCGGGGATCGCTCTAGACTTACGCGCCCTTGGAACGATTCGAGACAGCAGTGCCGCTGCGGGGAGACGACCCCGGCCAGTGGGGTGCCTCGATGGCCAACATGTCGGAGATCATGTTCCCGGTCCTCGATGCGGCCGGGGTCCGGAGCCTGGCCGAGATCGGCGCCTACGCCGGCGATCTGACCGCCGTGCTGCTCGAGTGGGCAGGGCCCGCGGGCGCGACCGTGATCGCCGTCGACCCGACGCCGCAGCAGGCGTTGCTGGACCTCGCCGAGGAGCACGCGGAGCTGCGGCTCGAGCAGGCCACGAGCCTCGACGCGATCCCGAGCATGGACATGCCCGACGCCTTCATCATCGACGGCGACCACAACTACTTCACGGTCGGCGAGGAGCTGAAGCTGATCGAGCAGCGCGCCGCCGGATCCGCCATGCCGCTGCTCCTCTTCCACGACGTCTGCTGGCCGCACGCGCGCCGTGACTCCTATTACGCGCCCGATCGGATCCCCGAGGAGTACCGCTCGACGATCGCCGCCGGGGTCGGGATCGCGCCCGGTGAGCCCGGGCTGACCTACGGTGGGCTTCCGTACGTGTTCGTGCAGGAGCGGGAGGGCGGCGAGCGCAACGGGGTGCTGACCGCGATCGAGGACTTCCTCGAGGGGCGAGCCGAGCTCGAGCTCGCGCTGCTGCCGATGTTCTTCGGCTTCGGCGTCTGCTGGCACCGCGATGCCCCCTACGCCGGGGCGCTGCGGTCGCTGACGGCGCCGCTGGACCGCAATCCGGTGCTCGCGCGCCTCGAGTGGAACCGTGTCTGCACGCTGGCCGAGAGCCACGTGGCGCGAACGCACCTCGCGGTCCTCAAGGAGAAGCACCTCGAACAGGAGGAGCGCTGCCGGCGGCAGGAGGATCTGCTGCGCGAGGTGGAGCGATCGACCCGGCTCCGCATCGCCGAGAAGCTGGCGCGCTTCCGCCGCCGGGACCAGCCGGACATGCGCGCCCGGATCGCCGCCGAGCTCGATTCGAGCGCGAGCGCTACCGATCCGGCGTAGCTACCCGGCCGCGGGCCCGCGGCCGACCAGCGAGGCGAGGCGGTCGCGCACCGTCCGGTAGCGGTTGGCGAGGCGCCATGCCTTGCTGTCGACGAAGTCGTCGTAGACCCGCTCCAGCGCCTTGTAGCGCAGCTCCTGCTCGACCGCGATGGCCCGGGCCGCCCCCAGCTCGGCCTCCGATCGCCGCGCCCGCTGCAACGGATCGCCAACCGGGGGATCGAGGTGGGGAAGCCGACCCTCCCACTTCTCGGCGAGGCGGATGTAGGACTCGATCCACGCGTCCGGGTCGCTGACCAGCTCGAGCCGGTGGTGGTGGATCATCCGGAAGTCGGCGGTGACGATCTTCTTGCCGGCCTCGCGCGCCTGACAGCAGATGTCGAAGTCGTAGCCGTGCAGCTTGCCGAGCGTCTCGTCGAAGCGCAGGTTGTGGACCGCCCACGGGGAGAGGACGAGGATGAAGCCGTCGAGCGAGTCGACCTCGCCCGTGTGGCAGAACGAGGGGGTGGTCTCGGGGTCCCACGACATCGAGTCGAACTGACCGCCGCCGATCTCGGGGTAGCGGTGCGTGAACGACGCCCACGTCACCGCGCCGTCCCACCAGGCGATGCTGCGCACCCCGATCGCGCCGGCGCAGCCGACGATCGCCACGTCGGGATCCTCGAGGCTGGCGCGGATCGTCCGGCAGAAGTCGTCGTCGTCGATCTCCGCGTCCTGGTGGAGCAGGACGAGCGCCTCGAGGTCCTCGTGCTCGGTGGCCACGTCGAGCAGCAGGTTGTAGTTCTTGAACACCGTGCCGATGCTCTGGTGGGGCACGACGAGCGAATCGGGCTCGCGCACCCGGTCGATGCCGGGCTTCGCGCACCGGTCGTACATCTCCGAGTCGGTGACTGCGGTTCCGAACAGGATCATTGCTTTGCGTCGGGCATTGGTCGGTCGCGATTGGGAAGCGACCCACGCGGGCTCGTGCTCCACGGTCGGCAACCCTCGGAGAGCGGCATAGTATGCGATGAGCACCTAGACTGCTGCACCCGGATGGAGCGAGTGAACGACAGCGATCCCGCTCCGTTCGACGCCGATCTGTTCGCTCGCTGCGAGGGTCCGCTGCCGTCGGGTCTCTGGTCCGGCAGGTCGAACGCGATCTTCTGCGTCGGGTCCTGCTTTCACCGCCGCAGCGCCGTCAGGCGGCTCTGGATCCGGGCCGGGGGCGAGCTCACCGAGGTCCGGAACCGGTCGCTGCCGCGTCACGACCTGTTCCTCGAGCTGCACCGATCGGGCGCCGGCGCCGATCCCGAGGACCGCTCCTATCGCAGCGGCTTCTGGGCGGTCGTCCCGGTGGGTCCGCTGCAGCCCGGCCCGATCGAGATCACCGTGCTCGCCGAGCTCGAGGACGGCTCGACCGCCTCGGCGCCCTTCGCCGAGATCCCGATCGTG
Source organism: uncultured Conexibacter sp. (assembly GCA_964613275.1). Lineage (GTDB taxonomy): Bacteria > Actinomycetota > Thermoleophilia > Solirubrobacterales > 70-9 > RHKX01. The sequence continues at coordinate 19,838 of CAZTGN010000017.1, forward strand.
CCGGCGCCGCCGCCGCCCGGCGCGGGCGCCGGCCGGCCGGCCGGGATCGGCAAGAGCATGGCCACCAACGAGCCGGATCCGGAGCGGCTCGCGGTCCAGTAGGACTCGATC
>CAZTGN010000018.1:0-5901 GCA_964613275.1 uncultured Conexibacter sp.
GAGCTGCGCGGCGAGCTCGATCGCGACGCCGGACTGGCCGCTGATCACGTCCGGGTCATCGAAGGGGTGGACGAAGACGAGACCCTCGGCGGCGGCCGCGTCGCGGGCGAGCGCGACGCAGGCGTCGACCGACTCGCCGCCACGGACGACCTCGCCGCCGAAGGCGCGGACCGCCTCGACCTTGCCGATCGCCGCCGCCTCGGGCATGTAGACGCGGCAGGGGATACCGAGGCTGCGGGCCGCGTAGGCGAGCGACTGGGCGTGGTTGCCGGCGCTGCCGGTGACGACGCCGGCGGCGCTGCCGCTCGCGAGCGCATGGAGCTTCGCGAGCGCGCCGCGGAGCTTGAACGATCCGGTTCGCTGCAGGTTCTCGGCCTTGAGCACGATCGCGCCGCCGACCTCGGCGCTGAGGCTGCGCGAGCTCACCGTCGGAGTCTCGCGGACGAGGCCGCGCGATCGGTCGTGAACGGCCCGGAGTGCCTCCAGCGACGGATTCGCGAGGCTGTCGGGAAGCTCGGTCACGGTCTCGTCACGAGTGTTCCGCGGGACGCTGCCACCCTCGTCACGGTACTCGGCACGAACAGTGCTCCGACGGGCACTGCCACGCTCGTCACGGTCTCGTCACGAGTGCTCCGCGGGACTCCGGCGCGGCTGAGCGGGCCCGAGGAAGCGGCGACATGGCCGCCGGGCGATCGGCCTCGCGGACCATTGGTGGCGTCTCAAGCGAGCGCCACTGTCGCGGCGATCTCGACGCCGGCGCCGAGCGGCAGGCCGGCGACCTCGACCATCGCCCGGGCCGGCGGGTCGGAGGCGAAGTGCCCGGCGTAGGCGGCGTTGACCTCCGCGCCGGCACCGAGGTCGGTGACGAAGACGCTGACCATCAGCGCCCGGGCGAGGCTCGTCCCGGCGGCGGCACAGACGACCTCGAGGTTGGCGAGGCAGCGGTCCGCCTGCGCGCCCGGGCCGTCCTCGATCAGCTTGCCGCTGTCGGGGTCGATCGGCACCTGCCCCGAGCAGTAGAGGACGCCGCCGTGGGCGACCGCGTGCGAGTAGGGACCGGCCGCCTCCGGCGCTCCGATCGCCTCGACCGTCTTCCGTTCCGCCATCGCCTTCTCCTCTCCTCAGGGCGGATCGCCCGCCGGTGCAGTCGAGACGCTAGCGGTGCGGTGCGGGATCAGCCGGCGGCGGACGGGCGCGGCGGGGATCGGCTTGCGCGGCAATCGCAGGTTCGCGAGGCCCGCGAGGGCAATGAAGATCGCCATCGCGATGAACGCGGCATCGCCGTTGCCGTCGGAGAGGGCGGCGCCGAAGGCCGGGATCACGGCGATCGGGATCCCGCTGCCGATCAGGCTCATCAGCGCGACCGGCTCGGTCGGCTCGGTCGGCCAGAGGCGTTGGGCGGCGATGATCATCACCGCGTAGGGGAGCGCGAAGCCGGCGGCGATCAGGATGACGGCCGGCGTTGCGACGGCGACCGACTGGTCGAAGGCGATCGCGGCGATCCCGGCGCTCGCGAGCAGCGGCATCAGCCCGGCGAGGACCGCGTCGGGGATGCCCGCGTCGCCGAGGCGGGCGCCGGCGAAGCGGAAGAGCGCGGAGGCGGCGAAGAGGACGAAGCCGAGCAGCCCGGCGACGGCGAGCTGCATGCCGCCCTGGACGGAGAGGAAGTGGACGAGCCAGGCGCCGATCGTGAGCGGCGCGGCGAACATCGCGATGAACAGCAGCGAGAGGCGCCAGACGGCGGGGCTGCGGGCGGCGGCGGCGAGAAAGCCGCCGCCGGTCAGCTCGAGCTCGATCGTGCGGTCGGCGCGGAGCAGGGGTAGCGCCGAGATGCCGGCCGCGGCCGAGACGAGGAAGCCGACCCGCCAGTCGGCGCCCGCGTCGGCGAGGACGCCGCCGACGCCGAGGCCGAGCGCGATCCCGCCCTGAAAGGCACCGCCGAAGACGCCGACGCCGCGGATGCCGCCGACGGTGCGGCCGAAGACCGGGCCGACGGCGGCGATCACGCCGAGCCCGAGGCCGGCGACGACGCGGCCGAGCCCGAGCGCCCAGAAGCCGGGCGCGGCGGCAAGGATCAGGCAGCCGGCGGCGACGAGGACGGCGCTGAGCCGCAGGCTCCGGATGACCCGGAGGCGCTCGGCGATCTTCGGCCCGACCGCCTCGCCGGCGATCGTCCCGAGGAAGAAGAGGGTGCCCGAGATCAGCCCGACGCTGGTCAGCGACATGCCGAACTCACCCGCCAGGTCGGGGACGACCGGGGCGACGTTACCGGCGCCCCAGGATGCGCCGGCGGCGAGCAGGAAGATCGCGAAGCCGTCGCGGCGGCTGAGGGTCCCCTCGCTCACCGCCGGCGCTTGACGACCCGCAGCTCGTCGCGCGCCCGGCTCACGCCGAGGCTCGTCAGGACGTCGACCGCGTAGACGGTGAACCGGTAGCGGCCGCGGCCGAGCCCGCCGTAGGTGACCGGCGAGGTGCAGGGCGCGATCAGCCCGCGGCCGGTCAGCTTGCAGGTGAACATCCCCGGCCGGTCGGCGGTGAACTCCCAGGTGGCGGTCGCGGTGCCGTGGCGGCGGATCTTCAGCTTCGCCGGCGGCGAGGCGGTGATCGCGACCTGCGGCGGCGGCGCGTCGCGACCTGCGGCGGCGGTGCCGGCGGCGGCGAGCAGCGCCGCGGCGGCGGCGACCGCCGCGATCCGGATCCGCCCTGCACCCCGGGACCAGCGCATGCCCCCGACCCTAAACCGCACGCAGTGTAATCGCCACCGCGAACGGCGGCGGGATTCGTTCCGGCGCGAGCGATTCGGCACGATCGCGTTCCACTATTGTTACATCACCTGATAGGAGGTGATGTAACTTGGCGAGGATGAAGCGGCTGCAGGTCTCACTCGAGCCGGAGCTCGACGCCGAGCTCGAACGGGTCGCCCGCAGCGAGGGCGTCTCCAAGGCGGAGGTCGTCCGCCGCTGCCTGCGCGAGGGCATCGAACCGCTGCCGCCGCTCGAGGAGGATCCGTTCTTCAAGCTGATCGGCAAGTTCGAGGGCGGCGGCACCGGCGATGCCGAGAACCACGACGACATCATCTACGGACCGAGGCACGGGCCGTGGTCTTCGTAGACACCTCGCACATCTACGCCCTCGTCGACCGCCGCGATCCCCGCCACCGGGCCGCGCACGCGATCGCCGAGCGGCTCGGCTCCGGGGCCCTGCTGACGAGCAACCACGTCCTCGCCGAATCGTGGACGCTGACCAATCGGCGGCTCGGGCACGGAGCCGCCGTCGAGGTCGTCGCTGCGATTCGCGACAGCACCCGCTATACGGTCGTCCACGTCGCCGCCGACGCCGAGCGGCGGGCGTTCGACTGGCTGCTGCAGCACGACGAGCGCGAATACTCGTTCGTCGACGCGACGAGCTTCGAGACGATGCGGGAGCTCGGCATCGAGGAGGCGCTCGCCTTCGACCGCGGCTTCGAGGCGGCCGGCTTCCGGATCCTGAGGGCGTGAGCGGCGGGCGCAACGCGCCGTCGCCGCCGGAGCGCGTACTTTCGTCGCCGTGGGCCGAACCGCCGAACAGGGAGCGCTGATCGAGGCGGCGCAGGGGACCGGCGAGCCGTTCGAGGGCGAGGTGACGATCGGGTTCTTCCGCTTCACCGCCGCCGACGGCGGCTTCGCCGTCGCCGAGGCGACGCTCGACGACGGCACCGAGATGCCGCTGGCCGGGCCGATCGGCCACCTCGGCGAGGGCGAGCGGGCACTGGTCCGCGGCGCCGTCGAGCACCACCCCCGGCACGGCCTGCAGATCGCCGTCGCCGAGGCGCAGCCGCTCGATCCGGCCGGGGCCGAGGGCGCTCGCCGCTATCTGCGCTCGCTGCCGGGGATCGGCCCCAAGCGGGCCGGGGAGCTCGTCGCCGCGCACGGTGACGAGGTCTTCGCGGCGATCGACGCCGACCCGGTCGCGGCCTTCGCGGCGCTCCGCGGCGTCGGGCTAAAGGCCGCCGAGCGCGCGGCCGAGGAATGGACCGACCGCCGGATGGAGCGCCGCCTCTACACCCTGCTCGCCCCGCACGGGCTCTCCCGCCACGTCGGCGAGGTCGTCGCCCTGCACGGCTCCGGCGCCGCCGATCTCGTGATCGACGATCCCTACTCGCTGACCGCGATCTCCGGCATCGGCTTTCAGAGCGCCGACCGGCTCGCGGTCGCCAACGGGGTCGAGCCGCGTTCGCGCTCGCGGACGCGGGCGGCGGCGACCCACGCGCTGCGCGATGCCGAGACCCGCGGCCACACCCACCTCCCCCGCGCCGAGCTGGTCGGGGAGATGCGGTCGCTGCTCGACGCCGAGCCCTCCCTCCCCCACCTCGAGGGCGACGAGTCGATCGTGCTCGAGGACGGGCTCGTCTACCGCGAGTGGACGTGGCGGGCGGAGCGCTGGCTCGCCGCGACCCTGGCGGGCATGGCGGCGGCGGAGCCGGCCTGGAGCAGGCCGCCGACCGAGGGCGAGGCGCCCGGGCTCAACTGGCAGCAGCTCGATGCGGTCCGCAACGCGATGACCTGCCGGCTGAGCGTGATCACCGGCGGCCCCGGCACCGGCAAGACGCACCTGACCCACGCGATCGTCGAGATGGCCGCCGCGCGGAAGCTGAGGCTGCGGCTGCTGGCGCCGCCGGGCGGGGGGCCGCGGCGACTCGCCGAGGCGACCGAGGGGGCGCCGACGGCGACGATCCACAAGGCGCTCGAGTGGATCCCGGGCGAGCTTCCCGGGCGCGACGAGGACGCGCCGATCGACGCCGACCTGGTGATCGTCGACGAGGCCTCGATGCTCTCGCTCGAGATCTGCCGCCACCTCGTCGCCGCGATCGGACCCGAGACGCATCTCGTCCTGATCGGCGACGTCGACCAGCTCCCTCCGGTCGGTCCGGGCAAGCCGTTCTGCGAGCTGATCGACTCCGGGCTGGCCCCGACCGTACGGCTCGAGCACGTCTTCCGGCAGGCGCGGCGGTCGATGATCGTCGGCGCCGCCCACGCGATCCGCACCGGCGAGCAGCCGCCGCGCGAGCCGACCGACGACCGGGCGCTGATCGAGGCCCAGGACTTCTTCCGCCACAGCCGCTCGAGCCCGGCGGCGCTCGCCGACGACATCGTCACGATCGCGACCGAGCGGATCCCGGCCCAGTTCGACCTCGACCCGGTCCGCGACGTCCACGTGCTGGCGCCGATGTACCGGGGGGTGCTCGGGATCGACTCGCTGCACTCGCGGCTGCGCGACGTCCTCTGCGGCGCGGCCGAGCCCGTCCTCGACGACCGCTTCCGGGTCGGCGAGAAGGTGATCACCACCCGCGCCATCCCCGAGCTCGAGCTCGCCAACGGGACGCTGCTCGTCATCGACTCCGCCGACGACGAGCGCTCCGTGCTGCGGCTCGAGACCGACCTCGGCGAGCCGGTCACGATCCCCTACGAGCAGGCGCGGGCGCTGCGCGGCGCGTTCTGCACCTCGGTCCACAAGGCGCAGGGGATCGAGGTGCCGGCGGTGATCGTCTGCCTGCACTCGAGCCACGCGCCGCAGCTGCTCTCGCGCAACCTCCTCTACACGGCCGTGACCCGGGCCCAGAGGCTCTGCGTCCTCGCCGGCGACGATGCCGCCGTCGCCCGGGCGCTGGCGAACACCGGGGCGAGCGACCGCCACTCGCGGCTGCGCGAGCGGATGCTCGATTGAGCTCGATCCGGACGGCAGGCCGAACCGGTTGCGCCCGCGCCCGCGGTGTGAGAGCGTAGGTGGACGTTTTCGTGAATTCAGCCACGCGCATGAGCGACGGATGGGCAGGCAGTGGAGGTGGACGGCGCGCCGGCATGGCGCTGGCGGCGGCGTCCGTGCTCGTCATCGGGCTCCTGCTCGCGGCGGAGCGGACCGAGG
>CAZTGN010000018.1:5911-10617 GCA_964613275.1 uncultured Conexibacter sp.
CGTCTACGGCGCCGGTGAGTTCGGGCCCGATCACAGCGCCGCCGTCCTCGGCGTCGTCACCTCGCCGAACCGGCGCTGCCTCGGCAACCGCAGGATCGAGGTGCGGCTGGTCAAGCCCGCAGGCGCGGTTCTCCTCGACGTCGCCAGGAGCGGCGACAACGGCGGCTGGTACGCGCGCGGGCCGACGGGCCTGTTCGACGACGTGACAGCCGTCAGGGTCAGGCTCGTGAAGCGCAAGCTCGGCAGCGGCGCCGGCGCGCTCCGCTGCAGCGGCGACAGGTTCGAGCTGTCATGAGCCGGCCGGCCGCCATGATCGGCGCGGCGGCGACGGCCCTCGTGCTGGCGATCGCGCCCGCGGCCGTGGCCGGCAAGGGCGACGTCCGGGCGGCGACGAGCATCGCGATCGAGGGGCAGACCAACACCGCCGACGACGCAGTGCTGATCGGCTCGATCGGCTCGAAGAAGCCGAGGTGCCTCGACAACCGCAGGGTCCGGGTGACGCTGGTCCCCCAGAGCGGCCCGAACTTCGCGTTCGACGTCGCCAAGACCGGCGGCGGCGGCGGCTGGTTCGCCCTCCACGACCTCGGCGAGGTCACCGCGATATCGCCGATCGACCTGATCAGGGTGCGGGTGACGAAGCGGAAGATCAGGCTTCCGGGCGGCCGCAGGCTGATCTGCGGCGCCGCGCGGGTGAAGACGACACCCACCTGAGGCGACGAGGGGCGACCGCCCCTACCGCATCGGCGTGTCGGCGGAGACGTCGTCGGCGTCGCGGGCGACGAGCGCGACGAGCAGCGGACCGAGGAACCAGGGGATGTAGAGGTAGAACCAGTGCTCGAGGACGAGCTCGACGCCGATCACGAGCGCCGCCGCCAGGGCCGCGATCTGGATCAGCGTCCGCCGCCACGGGAAGAACGCGACCAGCACCCCGAGCGCGACGAGGCCGGCCTTGAGCGCGGTCTGCAGCCACTCGAGGTCGGTCTGGCCCCAGATGCTGAACGGGCTGTCGCGCCCGAGCTGGCTCGATACGGTCCGCTCCCAGAACGGGCCGAGCCCGGGATCGACCGCCGGGTAGGCGAGCAGGAGGGCGGCGAAGAAGGCGAAGGCGAGCGCGAAGCGGACGAGCGGCCCGAGCGAGGCGCGGCGGTCGGCGGTGCGGACGCGGATGCCGCCGCCGCCGGCGGCGAACAGGGGGACGAGCGGCAGCGGCGCGAACTTCGCCATCGAGGCGACGGCGAGCAGGCCGCCGCGCGCGATCGGGCTCGCGAAGAGGACGAGGCTCCAGACGATCAGGGCGGCGATCAGCTCGTCGTTGGAGTTGCTCTGGGCCGCGTAGGCGGTGAACGGGTAGGCGGCCCAGGCGAAGGCGAGGACGAGGCCGAGGGCATTCCCCTCGCGGTCGGGGAACCAGCCCGCCAGCCGCCGGCGGACGCGGCCCCCGCGCGGATCGGGCGGCGGTGGGCCCTCGGCGTCGGGATCGGCGCTGCGGCGGCGGCGCGCCAGCCCGAGCCCGAGCGCGAACAGCCCGGCGATCGTCGCCAGGTCGAAGAAGATCGCCGCCGCGTGGGCAGCCGGGAGGTCGTCCCAGGAGCCGCTCCAGGGCAACGCCGCCTCGAACGGGACGTAGGCGAAGTAGGTGGCGGGACCGTAGGTGTCGCCGGTCGGATTGTCCTCGGGGAAGGAGTCGTCGTAGAGCGGCTCGGCATGGGTGATCTTGTCGGCGCCGATCACGCCCGCGTAGCCGACGTCGATGACTCCCGAGTCGGCGAGGTTGGCGGCCAGCCGGAGCACGATCAGCGCCGCGACCGCGGCGGTCAGAAGCCAGGCCGGCGCCGACGGCCGCAGGCCCTCGCCGGCGGTCCCGTCGAGGCCGTGGCCGCGAAAGCCGATCCAGAGCATTCGCGCGAGCAGGTAGGCGAGCAGCGGGTAGACGAGCGGCACCGAGACGCCGATCTCGGCCGCGTTGAAGTAGGCCTCGCTGACCCCGAAGCCGAGCAGGACGAGGAGGTCGAGGTGGACCCACTTGCGGGGGCGGCGGAAGTCGAGGAGCCCGGCGACGAAGACGAGCGCCAGGGCGACCCAGACCCAGGCCGAGTTGAGGATGTGGCCGAACTGGCCCGGCTTGCCCCGCGCCATCGGCCAATCGACCGCGGGGCCGGTCCACGACTGCGTGACGGCGCCGGTCGTGCCGTCGACGACGACGAGGTTGACCTTCTCGCCGTTGAGGAAGTAGCCGACCTCCCAGACCCGGACCGGCTTCGCCTCGACGGCGGCGCTGAACGCGTCGCCGCGGCCGAGCTCGGACTCGCGGGCGAGGATCTTCGGGTCGGTGTCGGCGACCCGACCCGCCTCGCGGGCGCTGCTCGCGTAGTCGTCGGGGGTCGCCGGGTAGCCGGAGGGCACCGGCGTCGGCGCGGCCGTCGCCGGGCCGGCGAGCGCCAGCGCCGCGAGCAGGAGGGCGCCGAGGATCGTCCCGGCGCGGATCACGCCGGGCGTTCGGCGTCGGCTATTGGCCCTGTTCCTCCGGCTTCGGCTTCTCCTTGGCGACCTCGGCTGCCGCCTTGGCCTTGTCGGAGACCGATCCCTGGCCGCGAGCGATCCCCTTGATCCGCTCGGCCTTCTCCTTGAGGGCGTCTCCGCCGCCCTGCTTGTCGATCAGTTCCTTCGCCTTGTCGGTACGGGCGGTGAGCTTCCTGAAATTGACCATGGCCGGAACTATGCCAGCCCGCGGCACCGGGCCCGGCTCAGCGGTCGAAGGTCCAGAGCTTGTTGCCGATGAAGTTGACCGGGGTCGCCAGCGCCACGGCGATCGCCTGGCTCGGCAGCTCGGCCAGCCCGGCGGCGGAGACGAGGAGCTCGAGGATCACGAGGTTGACGGCGAGGCCGACGACGCTGACCGTGAAGAAGCGCGCCGCCTGAAAGCCGGCGTGGGACTCCTTCGAGCCCTGACGCCGGAACGTCCAGTGCCGGTTCAGCAGGAAGTTGTTGGTGACCGCGACGACGAAGGCGCCCACCGCGGCGAGCAGGTGATCGAGGTCGGCTGCCTTCGCCAGCAGCGTGAAGACGGCGAGGTTGACGACGTAGCCGCTGCCGCCGACGACCGCGAACTGGAAGAGCTGGACCCAGTTGGCCGGCTGCCGGGTGCCGAGGCGGATCCGGCGGATCAACCCCCAGGTCGCGTTCGCGGCCGCCTCCCAGCGTCGCGACGCCGGCGCCGTCGGCGCGCCCTCGCCGCTGCCGGTTTCCGTCCCCACCGCGGGCATCCTAGTTCGCGAGGCCGAAATGGCCCTCGATCAACCCGTAGACGTCGCTGATCGCCCACTGCTCGCGCTCGGGCCGCTCGCCGTCGAGGCCGACCGTGAGCAGGGCGCCGAGCGAGTCCTCGGCCAGCAGCGAACCGTGGCTGCCGCCCGGCAGGTGGTCGGCACCGCCCCAGTCGACGCACTCCCAGCCGGCCGCCAGGCTGACGAGGATGTCGGCCGCGTTCGGGTTGGCGAGCGCCGCCCAGAGGCGGGCCAGGGCGTCGGGGTACTCGTCGCTGATCAGGGTGCCGTCGTCGACGCGCGCGCTCAACGCCGCCGGGTCGCCGTCGAGCTCCCAGCCGCGGCCGCGGCGGTCGTGGACGACGTCGCCGGGGCGGAAGCGAAGCTCGATCCGGCTGCCGCTGACGGCCGCCCAGCGACCGCGCTCGTCCCCCTCGGGCGTGACCCAGGCGAGCAGATCGACCCCCTCGACGTCGTGCTCGAGGTAGCCGGAGACCTCGGCGCCGAGACGGGCGCGCTCGACCCCGTCGGCCGGCAACAGCCAGATCCCGGCGCCGCGGCCGCTCGGCCCGACCGCGAGCTGGTCTTCGCCGTCGAGCTCGGCGTTCGGCCGCAGGACCCGCCAGCGCTCGCCGAGAACCGCCTGCAGGTCGAGCGGGCGCTCGACGAACGACTGGGCGTGATCGGCGACGACGATGACGCCGTTGTCGGCGAGGAAGCGGTCGGTGCCGCCGTGGGCGCCGACCAGCTCCGCCATCGCGTCGTCGGCGAGGGCGATCGCCGCCCGCATCCCCTCGGGCCCGTCGCGGTGGGAGTAGTAGTCGTTGTCGGGGAGCGAGAAGAGCAGGAAGTCGTAGAGATCGTGCTCGACGAGGTCGCGGGCCACGCACGCCGAGTAGGCGTCGCGGGTGGCAGGTCGGGCCAGCGTGGGCCGGCAGTCGACCTTGCGCGAGGAGTAGAGCTCGCCGTAGAACAGCTCCTCCGGGCCCCAGACCGCGTGGTGGAAGCGGGCCGCGCTCGCGAATGCCTTCAGCAGGCCCTCGAGCCCGACCTCGTGCCTGGTCCGTCCCCGGTAGATCAGAAACGGAGTGCACGCGGTCCGCAGGCCGGCGTCGGCGAGGCGCTCGAACAGCGTCGGGGTCTCGAAGTTGAGGTGCCCCATGTTGAGGTTGTAGACGGTGTCGTAGAGCGAGCGGAAGAGCCCGAACGCCCGCGTCGCCTCGAACGAGGATCCGTACTCGACGTAGCGCTGCTCGGCCCGGTGGTACCAGTTCATCCCCGCGATCAGGTGCCGGTCCGGCCGCTCGCCGGTCGTGATCTCCGCCGTGCAGACCGGCGTCACCGAGGGGAACGAGGAGACGCAGTCGGCGACGAGCTCGCCGCGGTCGATCAGCTTCCGGAACGTCGGCGCCTCCCCCGCCCGCACCGTCTTCAGCAGCATGT
>CAZTGN010000018.1:10627-19806 GCA_964613275.1 uncultured Conexibacter sp.
GACGACGACCAGCACGAGCTTCCGTTGTCCGTTCGCGGCGGCCATCGGGAGGTGGCAGATTCGCAGACGGGCCGCGGCGCGCCGCTCAGCGGAGGATCCGCAGGCCCTCGTACTTCTCGCCGGCGCGGCGGCGGCGCGCCAGCGCCAGCCACGCCAGCGCCGCCAGGGCGACGAGCGAGACCGGCGGCAGGAAGAGGCTGGCGGCGGCGAGGGCGATGCCGGCGGCGGCGAAGGAGATGATCATCACGTTGGCCGCGTCGGCGTCCCTGCTCCCCGGCTCGCTGCCCTCGGCGCGTCTGATCGCACCGCCGAGGACCGACCAGGCGACGAGCGCGGCGAAGGCCGTCGCGGCGGCGCCGAGGATGAGCCCGGGCCAGGCCGCCCCGCCCTCCTCGGCGAGCGAGGCGGCGAAGACGACGGCCCCGATCGCGGCGAGGACGGCGACCTGCGGCCAGCGCATCACGTTGCGGCTGCGGGCGAGCATGAAGACGACGACGATCGCCAGCAGGGTGACGAGGAACCAGGTCGCGCCGAGGAACTCGTAATCGGTCGCCTCGGGCCGGATGCCGCTCTCGAGCGCCGCCATCATCGCGATGAACAGCGCCGCGAGCGGGCCACCGACGCCGACGGCGAGCGCCAGCCCGAGCCCCTGGCAGATCGCCAAGAACAGGTCCATGGGGCGGGCAGCGTAGTTGATCGGCCCGCGGCCGCGGACCGATCACGCGCGTTGCGACCAGTCCGGCGTCGCGCTCCCGGGCCGGGACGGTCACGAGGATTCGACGATGGCGCGGATGCTGCTCCGCGACGCGCTCCGACGCGCGGCCGGCCGCCCACCGGGGGGAGCAGGGGCCGGCCGGCTCGAGCGCGTCAGCCGGCGCGCTCCGGCGGGGGCTCGTCGTCGCCGCCGGCGAAATCCTCCGGGGTCACCTCGTCGAGGAAGTCCTTGAACTTCTCGACGACCTCCTCCTGGTCCTCGACCTCGTGCTCGAACTCGATCGAGGACTCCTCGATCACCTCCTCGGCGGCGTAGATCGGCGCGTCGCAGCGGACCGCCAGCGCGAGGGCGTCGGAGGGACGGGAGTCGATCTCGACCTCGGTGCCGTCGACCGAGAGCGTGATCGTCGCGTAGAAGGTGTTGTCGCGGAGCTCGGTGACGGCGATCCGCTCGCAGCGGGCGTCGATGTTGTCGAGGAGGTCGGCGATCAGGTCGTGGGTCATCGGCCGCGGCGTGCTCGCCCCCTGCAGCTTCATCAGGATCGCGGCGGCCTCCGGATGGCCGATCCAGATCGGCAGGAAGCGGTTGCCGTCGGTCGTCTTCAGCAGCACGATCGGCTGCTTGCCGACCATGTCGAAGCTGACGCCGTAGATCTGCATCCGTTGCAAGTGGGCGATCCTGGATTCGAACCAGGGACCTCGTCCTTATCAGAGACGCGCTCTAACCAACTGAGCTAATCGCCCTCGGTCGCGATTCTAGTCGGCGCGAAGGTGCCCTACTCGCGCCGCAGCGAGCGGGTCAGCTCGAGCAGCTCGTCGAAGTCCTCGAAGCGGATCCGGGCGGTCACCCCGCGGGCGCCGGAGCTGACCCTGACGCCGCGGCCGAGCGCCCGCTCGAGCGCATCCTCGGCCTCGCCGATCGCCGCCTCCTCGTCCGGATGGAGCGTGCGCGGCCGGCGAGCCGGCCCCGACGGCCGCTCGCCGCGGGCGCGTAGCTCGGTCTCGCGCACCGACCATCCTTCGTCGGCGGCGCGGCGGGCCAGCGCCCGGCGCTCGTCCTGCCCCCGCGCCGCGAGCAGCGCCCGCCCGTGACCCTCGCTGAGCACGCCCGCCTCGAGCAGCGTGATGACCTGGTCGGGGAGGTCGAGCAGGCGGATCAGGTTCGAGATCGCCGAGCGGCTGCGGCCGAGGCGGCGCGCCACCTCCTCCTTGCTGAGGTCGAGCCCCTCGACGAGCTCGGCGCAGGCGCGCGCCTCCTCGATCGGGTTCAGATCCTCCCGGGCCATGTTCTCGATCAGCGCGATCTGCAGGCGCTGCATCTCGTCCTCGCTGCGGAGGACGGCGGGGACGGTCGCAAGGCCGGCGCGCTGGGCGGCGCGCCAGCGGCGCTCGCCGGCGATCAACTCGTAGCGGCCGTCGATGAGCGGCTGGACGACGAGCGGCTGGACGACGCCGGTCTCGACGATCGACTCGGCGAGGCGGGCGAGCGCCTCGTCGTCGAACGACTTCCGCGGCTGGCCGGCGCTCGGGCGGATCAGCTCGATCGGAACGTCGCGGTAGGTCGGCTCGGCGACCTCGTGTGACTCCGGCAGGATCGCGGCGAGCCCCCTCCCCATCCCGGCCTTCCTAGCCACGGGCCAGCACCTCCTCGGCGAGCGCACGGTAGGCGACCGCCCCGCGCGAGACCGGCGCGTGGGCGATCACCGGCAGCCCGAAGCTCGGCGCCTCGGCGAGGCGGACGCTGCGGGGGACCACGGTCTCCAGCACCAGGTCTTGGAAGTGATCTCTCAACTCGCGCTCGACATCCTGGGAGAGGCGGGTACGTTCATCCGCCATGGTGATCGCGATGCCGGTCAGAACCAGGGAGGGGTTGAGCCGGCGACGCACGGTCTGCAACGTGTCGAGGAACTGGACCAGCCCCTCGAGGGCGAGATACTCGGCCTGAACGGGCACGATCACGCGGTCGGCGGCGGTCAGCGCGTTGACGGTGATCGGCCCCAGCGACGGCGGGCAGTCGAGGAACGTGGCGGCGAATCGCTCGCGGATCGGCCCGAGCCCGTCGCGGAGCCGGCCCTCGGAGCGCTCCAGCGCCGGCAGCTCGACCGCGGCGCCGGCGAGATCACGGTTGGCCGGGACCAGCCAGAGGTTGTCGGTCGCGGTCGGACGCGCGGCGGCGGCGATCGACACCTCGCCGCAGAGGGCGTCGTAGGTCGATGGGCTCGCGTCGCGGTCGAAGCCGAGCGTCACGGTCGCGTTGCACTGGGGATCGAGATCGACGACGAGCGTCTGCCGCCCCGCCTCGGCTGTGCAGGCGGCGAGGTTGACCGCGGTGGTGGTCTTGCCGACTCCACCCTTCTGATTCGCGATTGCGTAGACGTATCCCATCTGTCCCTCGTTCAGGCGGCGCGCCGGCGCCGCCGCGCGACTCTAGATCAAGGGGCGGGCGCCGAGGCTCGGGCGGCACCGCGCAACCGGGCAACCTCACGTCAAGCGCGGGTTTGACGATGCGGGAGTAAAGGTGAGGGTCTACCGTGCGCCCTCACGCACGGGCGCTGCCGGAGCTGGACGCCGCTGCGGTAGCGACGCCGGACGGGTCAGCTCCCCCGGCTCCCCCGGGGGCGCTTCTTGGCGATCCCGGCGCGGCGCGGCAGGTCGGGCGGAGTCGGGCCCGACTTCCGCATCAGATGCAGGTGGCGGTGGCGGCTGCCGGCATACGGGTCGGCGGGCCGGGTCTGCTCCGGCCCCATCGCAAGCCGTGGGTGTCCGCGTTCGAGTTCGGCCTCCTCGTCCCGATCCCTGCGCCCCTTCCAGGCGACGACGACCCCGCCCTCGCGCAGGAGCGGCGAGGCGAGCTCGGCGATCGTGCTGAGCCGGGCGACCGCTCGGGCCGTGACGGCGTCGTAGGCCTCGCGGCCGGGCGCGTCGGGGCGGGCCCAGTCCTCGGCGCGGGCGTTGACGGGGCGGGCGGTGGCGATCCCGCCGGCGGCCGCGGCGCGCTCGATGAAATCGCACTTGCGCGCGACCGACTCGATCAGGTCGACCTCGGCATCGGGCAGCATCGCCGCCAGGACGAGGCCCGGAAAGCCGGCGCCGGCGCCGACGTCGGCGATCCGCCCGGCGGCGTCGAGATCGGGGAAGGCGAGCCCGCTGAGGCTGTCGGCGACGTGGACGACCCAGGCGCGGGCGGGGGCGATCACCGTGGTCGGCGCGGTCGCATCGGACGCCAGCAGCGCGACGACCGGCTCGAGCCTGGCCCGCGCGGCGGCGGTCAGCTCCGGCTGCGGCAGCGGGGTGGGCGGGTCGCCGCCGCGTTCGCGGGCGCCGGCGGCGCCCAACTCAGTCCGAGATCAGCGGCGCCACGACGATCCGGCGCTCCGGTTCGTCGCCCTCGCTGTAGGTCTCGACGTCGCTGCGGTCCTTGAGCACCTCGTGAACCATCCGCCGCTCGCTCGCCGACATCGGCTCGAGCCGGACCGGCTCGTCGTTTCGGACCGCGCGCTGGGCGGCGACGGCCGCCTCCTCCTCGAGCAGCCGGCGGCGGCGTTCGCGGTAGCCGGCCGCATCGAGCGTCACCCGCTTGCGCTCGTCGCTGCCGAGCGAGGCCGCCCGGTAGCAGAGGAGCTGCAGGGCGTCGAGCGTCTGCCCGCGGCGCCCGATCAGGATCCCGAGCTCGTCCGGGCCGTCGATCTCGGCGAGGATCTCGTCCTCGGTCTCGGTCACCTCGACGTCGGCGTCGAGGTCGATCTCGTCGAGCACCCGGTCGACGATCGCGCGCACCCGCTCCGCCGGCTCCTCGGGGATCTCCTCGATCTCGCTCATCTCGTCCTCCCGCTTCGCTTCTTCTTCTTCCGTGGTGGGGGCGGCGGCGGCTTCGCGGCCTTCGCCTTCTCCTGCTCGGCCGCCAGCTCCTCCGGCTTCTTCAGCGGCCCGAAGATCGAGTGCACGACCTGCTGCTGGCCGAGCGTCCACAGGTTGGTCGAGATCCAGTAGACCGAGAGCGCCGCCTCGAACTGGAGGACGAACGGCGCGAACAGGAACGGCAGGCCGTAGACGATGTACTTCTGCGGCCCCTCGAGGCTCTGCCCGCGGACCGACATCGCCAGGCCGGAGCCGAGCTGGGTGACGATGAAAAGGACGACGAGGACCGCGGCGACCCACCCCTCGGGCTTCTCGATCAGGCTCGGGATGAACAGCCAGCCCTCCGGCGGCGAGTTCATCACGTCCTGCTGGAAGCTGTCGCCCTTGAGCATGTAGTAGAGCGAGATGAAGACCGGGATCTGCAGCAGCAGCGGCAGGCAGGAGGCGAGCGGGTTGATCTCGTTCTCCTGGTAGAACTTCATCATCGCCTGCTGCTGGCGCTGGCGGTCGTCCTTGTACTTCTCCTGGATCTGCTTGAGCTGCGGCTGCAGCGTCTGCAGCGCCCGCATCGAGTGGATCTGCTTCAGCGACAGCGGCAGGATCGCGAGCCGGACGACGAACACGAGCGCGACGATCGCCGGACCCCAGCCGAGCCCGACCGTGTCGTGGAAGAAGACGATGATCGCCTCCGGGATGTCGGTGAAGATCGATGCGGCCGGGAGCGTCATCGGCTAGGGCCCCTACGGGTCGGCGCGGCGCGGAAGAGCCGGCGCTCGGCGAGCGGGTCGAGGCCGCCGCGGCTGAACGGGTTGCAGCGGAGGACGCGCCACGCGCCCAGGATCATGCCGCGAAGGGGGCCGAGATCGCGGACAGCCTCCTCCGCGTAGGCGGAGCAGGTCGGGTAGTAGCGGCAGCGCGGGCCGAGGGCGGGGGAGACGAACCGGCGGTAGAAGCGGATCGGCAGCAGCACGAGCGCCGTCAGCGGGCGCGCGCCCGGGGCCGTTTCACGTGCAACGGGGCGGGGGCTCACCGTCCCCGTTTCACGTGCAACGCTCACTCGTCGGCCTCGTCGAGGAGGGCCGCCAGCGACTCGGCCAGGGCGTCGGCCCCGCCGCCGTCGACCAGCGCGGCGACGTCGGCGCGGCCGACGAGGACGAAGTCGTAGCCGTCGGGGAGGCGGTCGGCGAGGCTCCAGAAGGCCTCCCGCATCGCCCGCTTCACCTTGTTGCGCTCGACCGCGCCACCGACCTTCTTGCCGACCGAGACGCCGAGCCTGACCTCGCCGCCCTCCTCGCCGCGCGGGAACGCATACAGGACCAGGTACCGGTTCGCGTGCGAGCTGCCGTCGCGGTAGGCGCGATCGAAGTCGCCGCTGCGCGAGAGGCGACCACGCTTGCGACCCTCGCCACCCGGCCTGGACACCATCCGACCCGCTAGACCGTCAGGCGCTTGCGACCCTTGCGGCGCCGCCGGCGGATGATCTCGCGGCCGTGCCGCGTCCGCATCCGGGCGCGGAAGCCGTGCGTGCGGGCGCGCTTTCTCTTCTTGGGCTGCCAGGTTCGCTTCATCGCTCATCCCCGACCGCGGGACGGGCGGACGGGGACGGCGCAGTATAGGGAGGACGACGGGAGGGACGGAGACGAGGTTCTGGCGCGATTTGCGGAGTTGCCGCCGGCGCCCGACTCCGGGCGGTCGCGGCCGACCTATGATCGCCGCCGGGGCAGGCCGGGGGCCGGCCGCCGCCGCGATCACGCGAACGAGCTTGCACGACAACTCTCGACAGGAGCTGGCGACGATCTGGGACGGAGTCCGCGAGGAGCTCCGCGAGACGCTGCCGCAATCCGCCTTCGAGCACTGGCTCGAGCCGCTGCGTGCGATCGGGATCGAGGGCACGCGCCTCTACGTCTCCGGGCCGGAGCGGGTCCGCGACTGGTTCCGGCGCCGTTACGGGGCCACCGCGACCGCGGCGTTGCGCCGGCGGGCGCCAGCCTTCACCGAGATCGTCTTCACCAACCAGCCCGCGGACCGCGACGGCCGCGATCCGGAGCCGGGCGGCGACGGCGGATCGCCGATCCCGCCTGGCCTCGCCGCCGGCCTCGACTTCGACCGCTTCGTGATCGGGGCCGGCAACCGCTTCGCCCACTCGGCGGCGCTCGCCGTCGCCGAGTCGCCGGGCGAGTCCTACAACCCGCTCTTCCTCTACGGCTCCCCGGGCCTCGGCAAGACCCACCTCCTCGTCTCGATCGCCGGCTATCTCGCCGACCGGCGACCCGATCTCGACGTCGTCTACACGACCGCCGAGCGGTTCACGTCGGAGTTCGTCACCGCGCTGCGCGGCGACGGGCGCCCCACCGAGCGGTTCAAGCAGCGCTACCGCGGCGTCGACGTGCTGCTGATCGACGACGTCCAGTTCCTCGAGGGCAAGGCGCGGACCGAGGACGAGTTCTTCCACACGTTCAACGAGCTCTACGCGCAGGGCAGCCAGGTCGTGCTCTCGAGCGACCGGCCGCCGGAGGCGCTCGGGCGGCTCAGCGAGCGGATGCGGGATCGGTTCGCGTGGGGGCTCACGATCGAGCTGCAGGGCCCCGATCCCGCAACCCGGGTCACCCTCCTGCGCCGGCTCGCCGCCGAGCACGGGATCCCGGTCCCCGACGTCGAGGTCCTGGAGCAGATCGCCGGCTCCGCGCCCGCCAACCTGCGGCGGCTCGAGGGCGCGCTCACGCGCGTCACCGCCTTCGCTTCGATGCTCGGCGAGACGCCGTCGGCCGACCTGGTCCGGAAGGCGCTCGGCGGCGACGGCGAGCCTGACGGGGCCGACCGCGGCCGCGGCCGCGAGCGGCTCGAGCTGATCCAGCGCGCGGTCTGCGACGTCCTCCACCTCTCGCTCGAGGACATGCGCTCGCCGCGACGCACTCCCAACGTCGTCCGCGGCCGCCAACTGGCGATGTACGTGGCACGCAACCGCACCGACCTGAGCCTGGCCGAGATCGCCCGCGGCTTCGACCGCGACCACTCCACCGTGGTCCACTCGATCCGCCGGGTCGAACGCGACCTCGAGCCCGGATCCGACGTCCACAGGGTGTTGGAGCGAATCCACGAGCGGCTCCACCGGGCCGGGGAGGGCGCGTGAGCGGGCGCCGCGATTCACCGGCCACAGGCCTTTCCACGGAGCTGCCAACAGCCCGCGATCGCGCATCGCTGCTGCCGTCGCGGGCTTCTGAAAGGGTTTCCACCGCACAAACATCAACTGAGAGAACCGGAAGAGGATCGAGATGCAACTGAAGGCCGAACGCGATCCGCTGCTCGACGCGCTGCAGACCGCTGCACGGGCGCTGTCGACGCGGACCACCCTGCCGTCGCTCGGCGGGATCCTGCTCGCCGCCGACGCGGGCAAGGCGGTCGCGCGGGCGACCGACGGCGAGCTGGCGATCACCGTCGATGTCGATGCCGAGGTCGACGGCGACGGCGAGATCCTGCTTCCCGGGCGGCTCCTCGCCGACGTATCGCGGGCGTTGCCGGAGGGATCGGTGACGCTCGCCGAGCGTCCCGACGAGAAGGACGTCGAGCTCACGGCCGGCACCGCCCAGTTTCATCTGCGGCTGCTCGACAGGGCGGACTTCCCGCGGTTGCCGGCGCTCGAGGGCGAGACGCTGAGGATGCCGGCCGCGGCGCTCGCGGAGACCGTCGAGCGGGTCGCCCGCGCGGCCTCGCGTGACGAGGTGCGGCCGATCCTGACCGGGATCCTCGTCAGCGTCGAGGATTCGACCCTGACGATGGTCGCGACCGACTCCTACCGGCTCAGCGTCAAGCGGACCGAGCTCGAGGGCGACGCCCCGAGCGCCTTCGAGGCGAACGTCCCGGCACGGGCGATGCGCGAGCTCGCCCGCGTCGTCGCCCAGGACGGCGTCGAGGAGGTGGAGATCGCGCTGCCGGGCAGCCAGATCGTCTTTCGGGCCGGGGGCGTGACGATGTCATCGCGCCTGATCGAGGGCCAGTTCCCGAGCTACCGGCAGCTCCTGCCCGACGCGTTCGATCACGACGTGCGGCTGCCACGCACCGAGCTGCTCGACGTGACGCGACGGATCCGCCACCTGGCGCAGCGGACCGCGCCGCTCAAGCTCGCCTTCGCCGAGGGGGAGCTGACGGTCGCGGCCGAGACGCCGGAGATCGGCGACGCCGCCGAGTCGATGCCGTGCTCGTTCAGCGGCGAGGCGATGGAGATCGCCTTCAACCCGCAGTTCTTCATCGAGGGCATCGAGAGCGTCGATACCGACGAGCTGGTCCTGCGGCTGACTTCGCCGCTGCGCCCCGGACTCCTGCAAGCGGCCGGCTCGGAGGACTTCAGCTATCTGGTGATGCCGATCCGGCTGAACGTCTAGGCGCGGCCCGGTGCGCGCGGCGCCGGCGGGCCGGAGGGGAGCGGCGTGAGGGTCGCGCGGCTCGTCCCGCACTCGTTCCGGAACCTCGCCGACGAGGAGATCCGCTTCGAGCCCGGCCTGACCGTCCTGCACGGCCCGAACGGCGCCGGCAAGACGAACGTCCTCGAGGCGGTCTTCTTCGCGCTCACCGGCCGCTCGTGCCGGACCCGCCGGGAGCGCGAGGCGATC